>NZ_QTNH01000010.1:147761-214710 GCF_003603515.1 Bacteroides sp. AM32-11AC
TACAGATGTTTGCGATGCGGCAGCCCGATATTCTCATGAAGCATCAGGCGGTGAATGATAGTCAGTACACTATCCACACCATAAACGGATAAAAGGACTATCCAACTGAAATCTTCCGTTTCAATGATGAGCCTGCCTATCAGGAAAAGAAGGATAAAGGCAATGCTCACCGACCCCACATCACCGGCAAAGCATTTAGCACGCTTGCGGAAATTGAAGAAACAGAAGACTAGAACGGAACAGATAACGGTATAGATGAAATCCGCTTCCACAAAAGTAACCACCTCCTTATTGATATAGGCCAACGCAGCAAGAATAACCAGAGAATAACCACCGGTTATGCCGTTAATGCCATCCATAAAGTTGTAGGCATTGATGATGCCCGTACAGACTATCAAGGCTATGACTATCCACCACCAGGACAAGGAGAAAAGTCCCCACTGATAAAACATCATAGCCATAGCAGAGAAATGAAAAAGCAGCCTTGTCATCTGTCCGGTGGATTTTATATCGTCCACGAAGCTGATGAACGTCACCAGTGTCAAGGCAAGCAGGAACCAGGGATATTCAAAGCCACTCGTCAGGAAATAGGCCAACGCTCCGAAATAGAAAATAATCCCACCACCGCGTAAAGTCACTTTCGTATGAGAACTCCGCTCATTGGGCTTGTCGATGATATTGCACCTATCAGCCACTCTAAAATAAAAAAGTTCTGCTAAAAACAGCAGAACCAGTATTAGCAGATAATACATAACAGTATTTTCCTCTTTAATTTTTAATTATCAATTTTTAATTCTTAACTTTTAATTTGAGAACGATTTTATCGTTCTCACTATCCCCTCCTCTGCCCTCACCGGCATTCTGTCAATTCCCAGGGCAGCCTTTATCTTCGCATTACTCACCACATAATTCTCTGTCAACTTGCGCAGACGCTCTGTATTCAAAGGCAAATGGAGCAGAGTCCCAAGCCGGGCACAGAACTCCATCAGTCCTCTGTTTATCTTCCAGATATGCGGTTTACGGTCCAAAGCCCGACACATCAAAGCTATCAGCTCATTTGTGGACAAGGCCTCGTCATCTCCCATGTGGTAGATACCACTCGCCACCTCCTTGGTCAACAGCCCTTCCACCACATAGCAGAGATTGTCTATCGAAGTAAAAGACCTTCTGTTCTCAAAAGCCCCCAAAGGCCAGGGAACACCTTTCCTCACCACATTATAAAGAAGATTCAGATTGCCTTTGTTGCCGGGACCATGAATCATGCAAGGACGCAGGATATAGACATCTTTGCCATCATATAGATTAGCTTTCAATCTGCCATCCTCGGCCTTCAACCGGCCAAGGATGTAATTCTCCGCAGCTATCTTGCTTTCCCCATACGGCCCTACCGGGGCAGGCACCACATCTTCAGTCAGCATATCACCCACCACACTGTCGGCAGCAGCTTTTACCGAACTGAAGAATACGAACTTCTTCGCAGACGATTCCAGAAAGAAATCAAATATCTTTTGGGTCAATCCCGTATTAATATCAAAATAGGATTGGGCTGCGGACCGGTTTTTCGTATCATGGGCTTTACCAGCCAGATGAATAATGGCATCGAATTCAGGAAGATTCCGCATCGGAAAAGAAGCTGGTTCAATATCCTTCCAGGAGAAAGTCTTTACCACCCCCTCCTTTTCAGGAGCAACAATATCCAGCCCGTAAAGGCTATGACGTTCCTTTAGGGCAACAACGAGATTAGACCCCACAAAGCCGTGGATTCCAGTGATAAGTATGTTCATTGAAATATGCTAAAAAATATACTGACCGGAAACGTGGTTATTAGTTATGTATTTAATAAAATAAGTATCTCCAATGAGAGAGAAAAAAACATACCACGTCGTATTAGAATTACGTTGGTAAGTGATGTAATACATATCCTTACCATAACGTTCAAAAAAAGCGGGCGCTTTCTTTTTTAATTTAGAATGAATGTTCTGTTGAATATCAGCTATCAGTTCTTCCACATAAGAAATAGCAAAAGGATAAGTACCCAAATACTCCTTCTCAACAAGTATTTTTATAAGCCCATACAAATCCTCCTCTACTTCGGGAGCGAATACGACTCTCATCCAAACAAAGCCTTTATACGAGGGCAAAGTCTATCCAATAATTCTTCACCAGAAATAGCATGCCTAATGTCATCACGTCCTTCCGTAACGATATTCGGATTATTCTCATTACCCGTATATACAACTACCGGTTCACCAACATTCGGCACCATCGGTTCTTGTTCCTTATATGGCTTAATCTTCCTCATACATCCAATCTTTCCACAAAGATACCCGGAAATATCAAGTTATCCTAATCATTGACTGATAAATATCGTATGTTCATAAAGCTTCAACTAAGTCTACATATTTTTGAGTTACCACATCCTTTGAATATAATCGCTTAATCACCTCTACACCATTTCGACCCAGTAAAGCTAGTTCGCTTCTTGAGACGGAATTCAGCCAATCCACCATTTCTCCCACCTTCTTTTCCAAACTCTTCTCTGTAATCAATTTTGCACAGCCATGTTCCTGCAGGAAATTGATGATAGGCGTATCCTTTCCCGAGCAGACCAATAAAGGCCTACCACATGCCATGATTGTATAAACCTTGGAAGGGAATCCCTGCATCTCCATTTCAGGGTTCATGAAAATAAACTGGATGTCTGAATAGGCAAGAATGGACGGCATCAAACTTCTGGGCTGATAGGGCAAAATATGCACATTATCCAGCTCCAACTCACGTACTTTCTCCTCAAGAACGGGTTTCATGACTCCCTCACCGATGATAAAGTATTCAATGGAAACCCCTTTCGTCTTTTCTGCCAGACAGACTAAAGGCTCCCAATCCTGGGCATAACCAATATTCCCGGCATAAAGCAATTTCAAAGAATCTGTGGCAGGGAAAAAATGGGGATTCAGACATTCTACATTTCCACCTTGAGAATTATACAATTCTGTATCTACAAAATTAGGTATTATACAAAGCTTGGACTTATCCTTAAACCTTCCGGCTATTACATTATAAAAAACCTGGTCTATTGTCGTTACGGCCGTTGAGTTATTATAAACATACCGTTCCATCCTACGTAGCTGTTCTATAACAAGCCCGTCCTTTCGTTTCAAGATGTCAGGATATATTTCCTGCACATTATATATGGTTTTACATCCCTTGATTTTCGCCAGCCAAATGTTGATTACACCGATAGTCAAAGGAGGGGAAGGTGACAGTATGACATCTATATTTCTCTGGGACAAACCAATCAGGAAAGAGATAATATGCCAATAGACAAATCCCAGGACACGCAGAAATGTATTTCTGAATTTCTTCTGGGGTACATGAAGAACTCTGATTCCATGAAAACAGCTTTCTTTACAAATCCCCCAAACCTTCCATTTCAGAGGTTGTGCTGCCAGTTGTGATTCCACAACATTGTAATGAGGCGTAGTTGTCAATACCAATACTTCATAACCGTTTTCTTGGAATTTCAGAGCAATATCATTATAAAGATAGGCTGTCGAAACTCCATCCGGACTGAAAATCAGGCTATGTATCAAGATTTTCTTAGGCATGTCTCACCATTATTTTCTCCAAACCATCTTGTTCACCACCCCCGTATAGCTCTGAATTATCTTCACGACCTTGGCCGATACATTCTCATCCGTATAATTGGGCACCGGCAGACCATGATCCCCATTCCTATTCATCTCCACGGCAGTATCTACAGCCTGAAGCAAGGATTTCCCATCAATACCGGCAAGGACAAAGATACCCTTGTCAAGAGCCTCGGGACGCTCCGTACTGGTACGGATGCATACAGCCGGGAAAGGATGCCCCACAGAAGTGAAGAAACTGCTCTCCTCAGGCAGGGTACCGCTGTCACTCACAACTGCATAGGCGTTCATCTGCAGGCAGTTGTAGTCGTGGAAACCGAGAGGTTCATGCTGAATCACACGTCTGTCAAGTGCAAAGCCACTTGATTCCAGACGTTTCCTGCTACGGGGATGACAACTGTAAAGTATGGGCATGTCATATTTCTCGGCCATAGCGTTAACCGCGCTGAAAAGGGACAGGAAGTTCTTCTCCGTGTCAATGTTCTCTTCCCGGTGCGCGGAGAGCAGGATGTATTTACCTTTCTGGAGATGCAACCTCTGATGAATATCGCTAGACTCTATTTCGGACAAATTCTCATGCAGGACTTCCGCCATGGGCGAACCGGTTACGTATGTACGTTCTTTCGCCACGCCCGAAGCGTTCAGGTATCTGCGGGCATGCTCCGAATAGCAGAGGTTCACATCGGAAATGACGTCCACAATACGGCGGTTGGTCTCCTCAGGCAGGCACTCGTCAAAGCAGCGGTTGCCTGCCTCCATATGGAAGATGGGGATATGCAGACGTTTCGCGCCTATCACGCTCAGGCAGGAGTTCGTGTCTCCCAACACCAGTACGGCATCAGGTTTCACCTGCACCATCAGCTTGTAGCCGGCGTTGATAATATTCCCCATCGTGGCACCGAGGTCATCGCCGACGGCATCCATATACACATCGGGGTCTTTCAGCTTCAGGTCACGGAAGAAGACACCGTTCAGGTTATAGTCGTAATTCTGGCCGGTGTGGGCCAGAAGACAGTCAAAATAACTGCGGCATTTGTTGATGACAGCCGCCAGGCGGATGATTTCCGGACGGGTGCCCACTATAATCAGAAGTTTCAGTCTGCCGTTCTCCTGAAACCTGACTTGCGAATAATCCAATTTTAGTTCCATCTGTTCCTATATTCTTTAACTCGTTTCAGACTTTTTCAGAATAAGTGTCCGGACGTGCCGGGTCGAAACACTCGTTGCACCACATGAAGGTCACCAGGTCTTCCGTTTCCGAAAGGTTGACAATGTTGTGCGTATAGCTGGGAATCATCTCCACGACCTCCATCCTCCCGCCGCTTACCTCGAAGCTGACAACCTCCTCCGTACCTATCTTGCGGAGCTGTATCAGACCGTGTCCGCTCACCACCACAAACTTCTCGTTCTTGGTATGGTGCCAGTGCTGGCCTTTCGTAACGCCCGGCTTGGAGATGTTCACCGAGAACTGCCCGCGGTCGGAAGTACGGATAATCTCCGTAAAACTGCCGCGGTCGTCCACATTCATCTTCAGGGGATAGCTGAACCGTTCTTCAGGCAGGTATGAGAGGTATGTGGAATAGAGTTTCTTTGTAAAGGCATCGCTCAAATCCGGAACGGACAAGGTACCGGGCATTTGCCTGAAAGACCTTATCAGTTCCACAATGCCGCCCAAGGTAATGGTATGCACCACGGGCACTTCGCAATAATCCCCGTTGCGGTGTTCCATGCCGCTCAGGGCAGAGATAAGCTCGTCCACCACATCGTCTATGTAAACCAGATGCATCACCACCGAAGGGTCGTTCACCCGGATGGGCAAGTCATGGGCGATGTTGTTGCAGAAAGTGGCCACCGCGCTGTTATAGTTGGGGCGGCACCATTTGCCGAAAACATTCGGGAAGCGGTACACCAGTACCTTTGCACCCATTTCCCTGGAGTACTCGAACAACAGCTGCTCCCCTGCCCGCTTCGATTCACCGTAAGGGTTGTCGAGTGCGGCCTGCGTGGAAGAGGAAATCATTACCGGACAGGTATTGCCGTACTTCTTCAATGTATCAAGCAGCGTGGAGGCGAAGCCGAAGTTCCCTTTCATAAACTCAGACGCATCCTGGGGACGGTTCACGCCTGCCAGATTGAAGACAAAGTCAGCCTGTTTGCAATAGACATCCAGTTCGGCAGGGTCACTGTCCATGTCATATTCGTAAATGGCAAGTTCCTCACTCGCAATACCGTAATTACGGGCTTTCCCGTCACGGATGTTGTGCAGCTGGGATACAAGGTTCCGGCCGACAAACCCTCGGGAGCCGGTTACTAAGATTTTCATAAACTAATGGGTTCTGTTTGTCACAGAAAAGAGAAGATATTCATAGTGAATGACAGAAATCATCCAAACCTATAAAACTTACTTTTGGGAAATTATATTGCTTCAATATATGAAAATGATGATCTTCCGTAACAATAAACTTGGCATTAGCCACAATTGCACAGTCCACAAACTTATTATCATCCGGATCTGATTTTATCAGATTGAAGTTATAATAAGGAGTAAAGAACAAAGTATAAGGATTATTGAGAATGACATCAATCACCAGCTTAGCTATTTCCACACCTGCCAAACGTTCTAATATTTCCTCATATTCATTAAGAATTTCATCAGAAACGCATAACTGATTCGTTCCATCCAAAAAGCAATCCCAAATCTTACGGTACCTGCTTTTGGGAGAAATGCACTGTATCAAGCTATTTGTATCTAATACAATTCTATTCATCTCTTCGGAAGTGTACGGACATCAATTTTTCTCAGTTCATCAAGTTTTTCTTGGTTTAAAACTCCCGAATCCCATAAGTCATTCAAGCGGTCATCTAACTTCTGAGAAAAATATTTGGTCAACACTTCTTTAACTTCATTCAATCGCTCCTCCGAACCATCAAAAGCAAACATCTTCAAAAGATGTTGTTGAACTGAATTTAATACTGTTGCTGCCATATTCTCAATTATTAGTTTCAATATGGCAAAGATAGTTTTTTTTTCTAAAGGAACAATACATTCCCTCTTTCTTTCCTGTTGTATTATTCAAATTAAAGACTTATTCACTCTTGATTTCCGCGCTCTTCGCCTTTTCCTCCATCCCGAGGTCTTCGCGGATGAAACGGAGTTTCAAAAGAAGCTTTTTCATGCCCTCCACATCCAGGCGGGCGGTGTTATGGCTGTGATAGTCCTCTATACGGGCAATATCCTCATTGCCTTCCGTGAAGAACTTGTCATAGTTCAGGTCACGGGTGTCGCAGGGGATGCGGTAGTAGTCGCCCATGTCGACAGCCTTTGCCATCTCTTCGCGGGTTACCAGTGTCTCATACAGTTTCTCGCCGTGGCGCGTGCCGATGGTCTTCACCTCCGTCTCACCGTATTTCGGATCAACCTGCGCGTATGTTTCCTTCAAGGCCTGCGCCAGTACATCCAAGGTGGCGGCAGGAGCCTTCTGCACGAACAGGTCACCGTTATGCCCGTGCTCAAACGCATAGATTACCAGATCCACGGCATCGTCCAGCGTCATCATGAAGCGGGTCATGTTGGGGTCCGTTACCGTAATGGGCCTGCCGTTCTTTATCTGCTCCACCCACAAGGGAATTACAGAACCGCGGCTTGCCATCACATTGCCGTAACGGGTACAGCAGATGGTTGTACCGGCTCCCTCACCCAACGCACGGCCCTTGGCTATGGCAACCTTCTCCATCATGGCTTTGCTGATACCCATGGCATTGATGGGGTAAGCCGCTTTGTCGGTAGAAAGCACTACTACGTTTTTCACCCCATGCGCTATGGCTGATTCCAGCACATTGTCCGTACCGATCACATTGGTCTGCACAGCCTGCAACGGGAAGAACTCGCAGCTGGGAACCTGCTTCAAAGCGGCGGCAGAAAACACATAATCCACTCCCATCATGGCACCGTCCACAGACTGGCGGTCACGGACATTACCAATGTAGAATTTTACTTTGGGATTTTGCAGGTGATGACGCATGTCATCCTGCTTTTTCTCGTCACGACTAAAGATGCGAATTTCCTTGATATCTGAATCGAGGAAACGACGCAATACGGCGTTACCGAAGGAACCGGTACCGCCAGTGATTAATAAAACTTTGTCTTTGAATATAGACATAACTATTTTAATTTATAATTGCTTTTCCCATTAACTATTATAGCTTCAAAATCATCTTTTCGCCTTTGAATATCATAATATTCTAGAAGATTATCATATGAAGTTATTGGAGTAAAACAAGCTAATTTATTAACCAATTTAAGCAATTCACTATCGAAATCATTATCTATGTCAAACAACAACTGTTCTTTATAAATAGGATTAGCCAAACCACCCTTTCCTGAATGAATTATGATATTATTAGCACATAATGCCTCCAATGCAGCTAAACCAAATCCCTCATACAATGAAAGTTGAAAATAATATTTAGATTGTTTCAAAAGATTAATTTTATCCTCTTCAGACACTTCTCCTTTCAATTCAACTGAGCCTTTCAAATTATATTTATCTATTATTGACCGAACCAAGACTTCTCCTTCTCCTTTTCTGCCTATAATTACAAATCGATAATCAACAAACTCCGGTATTTTTTTCAATTCAGCAAAAATTTGTAAAGCCTTATCCACCCCCTTTCTTACCACATTACCTTCATCTCCCATCCAAACTATAGAAGTAAATATCTTTTCTTTTGGAACATCAGCAATAAAAAGTTTTGTGTTAATAACATGCTCGCTATAACTCAATTTTTTCTTTAATGATGATACCTTAAAGATGTTTTTCAAATCTGATTGCGACACAATTATACAAGAATCAGCCACCCAATAACAAAGTTTAAAAAACAATGCTTGTATTTTATAATTAAAAGCAGATGCATAATCCGAATCCAAAGAGTCAATACCTCCTGTAAAATATGTTTTTTTACCAAAACATTTTGCTAACAATGCAGCAAAAAATGAATATCGATAGAAATAAGAAAACAGAATATCATATTTCCAAAATAAAAGGCTATCGAATATTCGATTAGATAGTAAAACGTCATATCCTAAATCTTTCAATATTGATATATCTATCTGATAGAATTTCTGAGTCTTAAATAACTCAAGTGAATTCACACTCGAATAAAATAAAATTCTTTTCACACCTTAGCTATGTTTTATAAAATTCATTAGTCGACTGGCCTGAATCTCAGAATTTTTATTCTCTAATATAAACCGTTTCGCCTTCTCTCCAAACTCATATAGTTCTGCTTGTGTTTTACTTCCCCATTGTTTTAAAATAGCAGTCAATGTTTCTTGTGAATTATCTGGTAATAGAACAAGGTATTCTTCATATTCTATAGGTAATCCTGGAAGTTTATACATTATAGTTGGAGTACCCGAAGCCATATACTCCATTGTTTTTGATGGAAATGAATATTTGGTATATTCTTCATGCCCTTTACGAGGGTTAACTAACAATGTAGCTTGTTGTTGCATTTCAAAAACATGCTTCTGTTCTACAACTCCCCAATATATTATTCTCTTATCTTTTTTTGCAGCTTCTTCAACAAAGATTCTATCAAGTCCAAATCCACATATCCACAAAACAAATTCTGAATCATCAATATCGTTAAAAGCTTTGATTAAATCTCTAATCCCGAAACGAATGTCTAGCTTGCCTGTATATAAAATAGTTTTTTTCCGCTTTTTCTGAGGAACTATACATACTGGATTATATATTCCTTCTAAGAGTAAGCTGGGACGTAAACCAACATTAAGTTTTTCTCTCATATACTTGGTAAGAAGAACAAAGGAATCAACAGAGGGTACTAATGAATATATTCGTTTAGTTTCCAAATTACCTAAAAAACGGTACAATAAAGAAGTGCTATCTCCAAAATATTCAGGCAAATCCAATACGATACAACAAATTTGAACATTTGGGTACATTTTTTTCAAATCAATAGCAGCTTTCAAATAAGGATAAATCAAAGAATAAACTAAAATTGTTACTTTTTCCTCCCTATTTTTATTAAGCCACAATTTGGCTTCTCTCATAATGGTATGATATATACTGCATTTTTTTAAATATGTGACATTAAAAAAAGATGCATTTACCCCTTTTATTGAAGCATATTCAAACTTAGATTTTGAAAAAAACAAATTGTTACAACGAAATGGGAAACTACCAATATCAGGTACATTCACTATATAATCAGGTCTTATACCACACTCGTTACATCCCGCTAAAAGAGCTTTCTGAAATGTAGTTGCGCTTACTGTAATAACCCCTTTTGTACATTCTTTTATAAATGTAGAAATTGTAGGTTCACAAAAGCAACCTAAATAAAGAACTTTCATCACTTTATATTTTGCAAATATTTATAAAATACTTTTATATGGTACATACGGGCTTCCTTTGGAAGATAAAGAAGCCAAGATGAAAACAAAATAAATCAAGTATAATAATAAAGCATTTCTAGTCGTCCAATAAGAATGTAAAGACTTAGCCAATAAAGGAATTACAAAAACCATAGAGACATAGGGATAATATGTAATTCTTTGTAAAGTTATATTAGCAGAAAGCACATTATACATTATCTGACCAAGAAAAAAAACATTCAAAATCAATTCTAAATTATTCGATACATAATAATTTCTCTTCGCATAAACAATAAGAGATAATACAAATATCACTTGATATACTACACCAAAATGAGCTGTTTGATTTTCATTTATAAGTGCTGATTCCAAATAATAGCCATAATACGTTTTTCCAATTATAGGCTCAAATATTGATATAAAGCCACTCATAAATCCTCCCCATAGTAAGATACAAACGGATCCTATATATATCATCAACACTACAATATTCACCTTTATCATTTTAGCTAATACAATCATCAATATCCCGAACAATGCAGAATAATGCACTAGAAAAGCCAAAACAAAAACTATGTAATGTTTCTTCCCACAAGAAATTAACATTAAGCCATACAAGAAAATGGCACAAGCTAATATCTGACGAACCAAATTGAATGATTGAAAAAACAACAATGATTGTAATATCATGATTACAACAATAAACCTAATATTTCGATCAGATAATAGCACTGCTTTTGCTAAATAAAAATAAGTCAAGAAAGCATATATATAAAAAAAGGCATATGAAGATATTCCAAATGAACGAATTATTGCAAAAACTAAAATCGTAAAAGGTTCTGATGGAACAACCCAAGGGCTCTCTATTTGAGCAATATAATTACTGTGATCTGTTCCTATACCATCTTGTGAACCAACAAAGAGTGTCATCAACAATACCCACACAAATGCTGTCACAAAATTGACCTTTTCATCTTTCACATATATGTGTGAAATAAATATTATGGTAGACAATATAATCAGTAATATATATATCAGCATCTTGTTTTAGTTAGTGAATTCCCCATCTCATTTACTTTCATTAGCAAAATACTTTTCAAAAGCATCTAGGTCATTTAGTAAACGCCAATTTATCTTGAACCACTTTTCATCTTTCTCCCACCATTTAGATTTCAGAAGCATTTGTATAGCGTCTTCATTATATCGAAACCGGAGGACTTTAGCGGGAACCCCTCCCACTATTGCATAAGGGGGTACATCATGAGTAACTAAAGCGCCAGCAAGTACCATGCCCCCTATACCTATCGTAACTCCTTCAATGATTTTTGCTCCTGCTCCTATCCAACAATCAGAACCAATAACCACTGGAACACATTCTCTTACAAATTTAAATTCATTATAAATTTGCCTATCAGCAAAAGTATATCCAGTTTGCTTCATCATAGAGAAAAACATAGGACTTGTGGCTACATAAGGATACTCGTAAGGATGACGTCCACGAACAACCATACAATCATCTGCAATAGAAGTAAAACGTCCAATTTCTCCACTTATTCTTGAATTGAATCCTATATAAGATCCATAACCTAATGTGCCATTAAATGTACTGTGCGCACAAACTCTATTACATCCTTCAAACTTAGATATACGGGTAACCTTAGCTCCATAACCTATTGTAACCGTACTAGAATATTTAATACTATAATAAAATCCTCTAGATAAACTATTAATAAAAATCCATCTTAGAAAATGTTGTAATATAAATATCAAGTATTTAAATACACAAAAAAATGAACTCCTATTGTTTTTCTTATTCACCATATCAAAACAACCATATATCAATAGCACAAAGAGTATTAGTGGTCTTATATACTTTTATTTGAGAGAACTTGTTACATACTCACGAATAGCTTCAGCCCATCTATCATAAGCTTTTGGTAAAAGATGAATGCCATCATTAGTTAGTTCATCAGGCAGCTGTCCATCTATACAATATAGAGAAAATAGGTCAATATATATCATTCCTTTTTCACCTGCTATACGAGTAATAATTTGATTAGCTTGAATAATTCTGTCACAGTTTCTATACATTCTATGACTACGATTGACTGGAAGTATAGATTCCAAATAGACTTCTGCATGAGGACAAGCGTTAGTTATAGAATCCACTAAAACATTATACCGCTCAGCAAACTCATCCATATCCATACTTTGATTTGCCAAGTCATTGATACCTGCCATCAAAAACACTTTTTCAGGACAAACAGCACGCAGCATATCCATACGTCGCATCATGCCAATCATGGTATCACCAGGATAGCCTAGTTCTACAATCTTCTTATCCGTGAAATAAGTTTGAAAATTACTCGCATACGTAATTGAATTACCCAAAAAGCAAATATCCGCATCATAACTCATTTTTTGCAATGTATTTGTCCAACCACGTATAGCCCAGTAATCGGGTGCGTCAGTCGGACTAACTTCAATCAAGGTTTAGCCTTTTACCTACTTTAGGCAAGAAATCAGATTTATACAAAACAACAAAATTCACCAATAATAAGCTCATTATCAATAGCTTACCCCGCTAAAGGACCTGACAAATAAAACTTTAACTTCATTATTAGTTTTCTCGGAATAAATATTATCCTATTCATAAAATTGCATCGTTTAGCCTTATTACTCCACATTAAATCGTTGCCATATTTATTCAATAAGAATTGTTTATATTCGGGATATAGCTTTAATCCCTGGTTGAGCATATCCCCCAAAAGCATTTTTTCCCAATAAGACTTTCCATCAAAGTTCATACTAAATATAAAATCCTTTGAAAAATCAGCCACCTTACCACTTAGACCGAGATTATCAAGAGAATAAGTCATCACATCAATAGGAGTATAAGCCATTCTGTTTTCACGTAAAATTTCAAAAAGAGATTTTGCATCTTCATATCGACTCAATGTCTCATCAAACAAATGATTCTTCAATAATTCGGCATGAAAGACAGCAGCTCCTGCACGAGGTATCACCCTATTAAAAAACCACTCTTTAAAATTATCTTCCAATACGCCTTCTCTTTTACCATTCACTCCCGGAAATCTCTTTTTTTTAATTTCTATCAAAAAACGTCCTGCAGCCACCTTTACATTATATTTCTCTGCCAATTCAACCATTGTCTTCAATCCCTCCGGCAGAAAATAATCATCCGCATCAATATAGCATATCCACTCCCCTTTAGCCTCCTTGATACCCCGGTTTCTGGCTGATGACACCCCACCATTAGGCTTACGTATATACCGTATACGCTGATCACCAAGATACAGTCTCACCACTTCATCACTGCCATCGGTAGATCCATCATCCACGATAATCAGTTCCCAATTGATATAGGATTGGCTGAGTATCGACTCAATGGTGCGCGCTATTACAGCTTGCTTATTATAAAGGGGAATAATTATTGAGAGCATAAAGACATATTTATTATTGTAAAGGAAGCTGTTGGTTTATCTTAGTATTTTATCAATTAATCCCAATGCAAAATACTTCTTTTTTTCTCGGATGGCATTGACCTTATTCCAATCAATAATCTTCAACTGCTTCAGATCATCAACTGAGTCTACTAAACGGTCTTTTAAACAGAACATGCTCAAAAGAGAATAAATACGCGCCAATCCACCTTGTTCATTTCTCAACACCACAAAAGGCACATTGAAGATAATAGAGAATATGCAGCCATGGAAACTGTCTGTAATCACGAACTTAGCATCCTGAAACCCCTTTAGCCACTTCTCTACCGGAATCTGTATACGTTCACTGAGTGGCAGACTTGTGTCATTGACCTTTGAGAATACATAGAAAGGTTTATGATGAAGCACTGCAGACACCTCCTTTACCGTAACAAGGTTTGATTCCATCGGATCGAGCAAGTAGACCAACATATCACCATCAGACTTTTCTTTAACTTCTGATGTCAGTGCTTCATAATCCTTTCGATCGAGAAGCATCGTTGGATCCAAGACATGCATAGGCTTTACGCCTAAATGCTTCTCGCAAAGCCCCACTGCAGACTCCTCACGTACTGTAACAAGATTGAACTTCTTCACCAACCCTGCACAATTTTTCGTTTCAACATCTGAATATCCCCAAGTATCCAGTCCGAAAGAAGGAGCATAGGCAATCCGTCTCACATTTTTCCAGTCCCAAGCAAAATCGAAAAATACATTCTCAATCTTTTGATTGAAGTTGCGCCGCCAGATTTGGTCACTACCCACCACGAGAGCATCCCAATCCGCTTCCCGTATATCTGTATAGCGTTTGTAATAACGACAATGGATATTCTTCTCTATGAATGCCTCAGTATGCTGACTGATGACAGTATATTCTTTATAATGCTTGAAGTCATAAAATAATGGTACAGTCTCACGACCAAGCATTTTCTTAAGCAATCTACAACAAGCCTTGGCTAGAACTTTCGCAACACTGGGCTTACTGCAAAATGGTCTGTTCAGAACTATTGCATCATGACCATTGCGAGATAAAACAGTCTGTAAGGCATAGGATTGTAATATACCTCCTATATTGGTATGAAGAGGAAGAGAAATTATTAAGATATGCACTATTTCTTAAATAATGCGAATCAGTAGTTGAATATTTTCTACCTTTTCGCTTGTTAAACAGTTATTATTCATATAGATATATTCAAATTTCACAAGTTGCAAAAAAGAAACGTGAAATCTACCTGCTCCAAGATATTCACCGTCCCACACCCGATGGCTTTGCAGCCGTAGTTGTAGCCTCACCTATTCCTACCAACAATACGTTTCCATCTTTTATTTTTTCAAAATTTTTTTTATAGCATTAATGCCTTTTTCTCCTGCCACATTCCTTACCGCATCTTTCAGCTTACTACGTACCATGCCTTTGGCATCGCTTTGAATATGGCTCATCAGATACAAAGCCTCGCTTTCATCTTTCGAGTCAGTAAAGACTTCCAATATCATAGAATGATCACTTAACTGTGGATTGGTGAAATTAGACAATGCAGTCATAAATTCTTCTTTGGTAGTAGCAGACAAATAGTGGAAACCTAAATCCTCAGCATAATGCTTAACCAGCAGAGGAGATTTATTACCAAAATGCCCAGCTGCAGCCATATACTTGTCGGCATCATCGCCAAAAACATTGCAATGATGAATGCCCAAGCGAAATTCCGTACCCCTCCCGTTATTGACAAGCATAACACGTAAATTCGTCCCTATATGATGGTTGCCCAAGGAATTCAGGTCATAAAAGAAAGTCAAATCACCCACTACGACATAGCAAAGCCTATCGGGATTGACTAATGAAGCCCCGACCAATGTACTGACACAACCGTCAATACCACAACAACCTACATTACAAGCAGACTCAACACTTTCCGGCAACTGGAACATATTCCAACAACGCCGGGTATTGGAAACGCCCATGTGGAACAACGCTCCTTTGGGAAGTCTCGAAGATAGCTGCATGGCAGTCCAAATATTGCAGAAAGGCAATTCAGGAATTTGCTCATAGATTTCACCAAACAGTTCTCGGCATTCATCTATCAAAACGTGCCGATTGCAACCATCTTTCCCATAATGCAGAAAAAACATTTCTTCGGACATTTGAAATACCGTTGTCAGTTTTTTAAACGGATCACGCAATTCCCCATCTTCGCTTACTCGCCAAACCTCCTTTGCTGGGATTGTATCGTTGAAAGAAGCTGCTGATATTTCCCCGATGTGAACCATCAAATCCAATGGAGGGAATGGTGAAGTGATATCGGATTGCAACTGGACCAGCGTCGGAAGTAACTTGTATTTACCGTAATAGCCGCTCGTATGGTCACAAATCACTATAGCGTCATAAGTGGCACAAAAGCGATCAATAGCCCTATTTTGTTTTTCAGAAAAATGTGTATGAGAACCCACATAAATACCTATTCTTCCCTCAGGCAGCACAGGCAGTTCATCCCAGGCCTGGAAGCGGCGTATGACTTTCACATGAGGCAATTCTTTCACCGAAAAATCACGACTGTAGGTTGTTATCAAATTTATATGAACCGGTCCTCCTCCATTCCTGCGCAACTCAAGCATGGCTTTGTTTACTTCCATCACGACATAGTCTTCGTCCCTACAATCTTTGACCGCTGGCAGTTCTACCGAAAGCCGTGCTATGTCATTCGGAAGAATACGCCTGTCTATGTTCTGAGGAATAAGTTGTCCTATCCTATCTGTCCCTTGGTGCGAAGTGATGGCAAGCACTGGCAATTTGCGGTAAAAAGCCTCTGTTAATCCCGGATAGTAATTACGCGAGGCGGTCGCACCCGTACAACTCAAAGCTACAGCTTCTCCACTTTCAGCCGCCATGCCACAAGCCATATATGCTGCCGAACGTTCGTCCACAGCAGAATAGACCTCAAAGAATGGATCATTTTGCACACTACCTACAAATGTGAAGTTAGTAGCACCCGGTGAAGCTATAATCTTTCTAATACCATTGGCTTTCAACAACGACAACACGATTTGTACATTCCTCTCTGATGTATAAAATTTTTCCTTAGCCATATTTTTTATTTTATATTTTTCTTAACCTGCTTTCATATCTTGATTGTAATTTGGATGTATAAGAATCAGCTCTACGAGTTTATTGCCGTTTTCATCTTCCTATCATTTTGTGCCAAGCAACACAAATATAATGCGGGTATTTACTGAACTTAAAAATTATGTTCAACATCAGTTTGCGCATCCATCGGGAACGGTTGAAATACCGTTTATAACCTACTCGCTTAAGCCAATGCAGCAGTTCGTTACTATAAGGATAAGTACGGGAGTCGTCTATGGAGTCAATAATACCCCATACATCATCAATACTATTTTCAAACCAACAGTAAGAACGCACCAGTTGCGAGAACTTTTTTTCATCAAAGCGAGCAAATCCCCAATCCTTCGGGTTTTCTCCGGTACAAAGGATATTGAGTTGCGTCCTAACGCACTTGGCACATTCACCGCACTGTTCGCTGTTGTCTACAAAACATGCCCAAATCCTGACATGTTTACCTTGGTTCTTAAAAGTAGAAACTATATTTTTCACTTTTTGGGAACGCCGGGTATAAAGCCCGTCTTGTTCCGCAAAAGAAATGCCTACGAACTTGAACCCATTGGTTAACAATGGGTTGGTTCCATCCAAAGCTGGTTCAAGTTTATCTTCTATCAAAGAAGACCCCATGATGAGTTCTTTTATTCCCATAGCGTATGCAAAAGGAGCCACTGAGCACAAATTGGGAATATACCTCATTCCCCAAAAGCCTGAATGATTAAATGCTACCGTATTCAGCTGGAGAGTGTTCCTAAGGTACCTCGTAATTTTACCATTTCTTCCTATTTCATCATCGAAAATAACTTGGTTGAAATCATTGGCAACCAAAAGCCAATCGCTTCCTATAACACGGGAGAACTCTTTTATCATAACAAACTTTTCATTCCGTAAGGCACCTTCGTTTCTGGAATGTACCTCTATGCTTGGCACACTGACTAAAACATTCCGTTTACCAGGGTTGTTTATTCCTGCATGGATGGCATCAACACCACCGGAGAAGAATACAATACGGTCATATCTTGCATCGGGCATCTGGTTTGCAACAATCTCTTTTGCAACAATTTTTCCACGCCATTCCTCCTTAAAAGGACCATACATCTGAGAATAAGCTGCATATAGTGTCGGTATATTATGATAAAGAGTATTGTCTATGGATGACAATATGAGTTCTATATGGTAGAAAAATGTTACTGGAAGCAGATAAAGCGTAATGGGTAAAGCTAGTACAGACTCCGGCAATTTATCCGGCTCAAAACCGAAAGCATCAGCATTATGGAACTGTATCTGAGCCTCCACTTTTTCTTTCCGAAGCAGACCAAGTCCTGTGTTATCGTGAATCTCATACTTGACAGTGTCTCCATCGACCGCGATACGGGTCAACTCAATGGTTCTTTTCATACTAATTGTGTGTTTAGATGAGAATTTATATTTTACGATATAATTTCACTGTAATCTTATCCCGCAAGTTTTTTTTTAGGAAGAGCCGCTCTCCTTTCGTCATGCCTATAGCAAGTGCCATCAACGAGGTACAGATTATTATCGCCAGTGTGTGCAGAAGAAATTCCCAAAAGCTATTTGGTGTTTCCCACGGCATGAAATAAGTAAAAGCTCCTGATAAGACGAAAACCACCGCTGAAGGTAGCAGACATTGCTTCAAGAAAGCATGAACAGGAAAAGCATACTTCGCCTTGGAATGCACCAGCAAATCTGCCAACACGCATGCTTTAAAAGCAATATTGAGCACAAAGACCGTCTCTGGAGCCATACCCAGTTTAAGACACACGTATGAAGCAATGAAATTAACTGCATAAATGATACATAAAGCTATCTCGTATGCCTTGATTTCACCCTGAGCGAAAACTCCTATTGCAATCGGAGTTAAAATACCGTCCAACAAGGAATACAACAACACCAGCACGACAAAGTTTGCCGTATGTGCTGGCACATCCACCAGCCATAGTCCAAGCACATAATCAATATTACCGCAAAGCGGCAGCAGGATGAGCAGCATTATGAAAAAACCGAATTTCCCGCTTTTTATAATCTGGATATGCATGGCCTGAAAGTTTCCGGAAGCATGGTTCTTGATGATTTGCGGCCTTATCGCTATCATAAAATTAGATACAAAACTGTACACTGCAGCATTGATTTGCATTGCGATGCCCTGCGCCGCATTCACTACCGGACCACAAAACAAGTTGAGCAGCACGTTCACTCCCTGGTCTTTGAGTAAGATAACCGAATTTCCCCAAAAAGCCCAGCCTGTGAATCCCAGCATATCGCACAATAATCCCTTGTCGAAAGTGAACTTAAAACGGGACTCCTCAAAATGGCGCTTACAATAAACGGCATACACCGTACGAATGATAAGTGCCACCAACGTGGTGAGGCATGCATAAGTAATCAGCTTGTCAAAGAGTATCCACTTAAGTACGAAAACCACAGCAAGTTTAAGAGTAACTTCCAAAATGGAAATCAAAGCAAAAACCGACATCCGCTCGTGGGCGATAATTACAGCGTTGTAGGGCACACTCATCAAGTTGATAACAAAGGCTAAAAGCGAAAGCTGCAAAGCCCAATTGGCTGCTATAGTACGCCCGTCTGGTATGTCCATTTGAGCATTTAGGAACCATACGCCAAAAGTTTCTAAGCCGATACAAACCAGAATTGAGAAAAGCAAAAGGATAATCACGGAGGTTGAGAATATCCGGGTTGCCTGCAAGACATTATCCTTTCCGATTTCAATCGTAATAAAACGGTTGACCGCCAAAGTCATACTTCCAGATATAATGGAAAACATAGCTACGAAACCACCTACCACATTGTATATACCATAATCCTCGGCACCCAGTTCTGCCAATACTACCCTTACAGTATAAAGGCTAACCGCCATCACTAGTAATTGCCGGAAATAAAGGAAGAGAGTATTCTTAGCTATACGCTTGTTATTTTCAGAAACAGTAGGCATCGGTAGTTAGCATCAAATTTTGACTATCGCATAGAGAATACCACCCAGAGGCGGTTTTCTTTTAAACAAATTATGCAAGTACAGTTAATACCCAATTTAGAGCATTTCCTTTTTATAAGGCACAAAAATGAGTACCCCACAAAAAATGTTATCAAATTTGATTGATTTTTAACTATTGGCATACAACCGAGTCTATATTTGGCGATGTCAGACTCAAAAAATCTCTGCAACCGTTAAAAATTCCGGTAAAAAATTTGCCAAGATAATCCCATGCGGACCTACCTTGCAGCTTCACCATGCTGATTATATATGATATACGGCAGCAATCTCCACTCCCTCATCGCTTTCGAAATGCAGGGAGTTCTTTCGTTGGGTTATAAAAGGGACGGACTAGCCTCTCCGCCTGGATTGTTCGAGATTGGATAACAGCCGTCCTTTATATAAGAAGGCCTCATTCCAGAACTTGTGAGAATAATTCAGGACTTCACGCTGTCTGTCACACTTGAACCCTAATTTGAATACTTATCTCCTATCTCCTCCACCAGCGACGCATGCACAAACGTCGTCGCCACCGCCATCACCCCCTCGATGTTCACCACCACTCTCCTGTCATGACGCACACGCACAAACACCCCTTCCACTCCTTCGAAGATGCCGCCGGTGATGCGTACCCGTGTTCCTTGGGAGAGGTTCAGCTCGGTGGGTTCAAGATAGAGCACAGCCTGGTCGTAGGTGCCAGACACGGCGATGAAGCTGCGCATCTGTGAGTCCGGGATGACGATGGGCTGGCGGGTTTCGCGGTCCATGATATAGCGGATGGGGATGTTCATGCCCGGTTCGTTCTTTATTTCGTCCATACGCTCGCGGGTGGAGCGGACGAAGACCAGGTTATGGACCGCAGGAACAAGCTTGCGCAGGCGGCGCTCTTTCCTCACGACATACTCATAGCGCATGGGTATATAGTTTTCAATGCCCGCTGCATCCAGGTATTCCTTGAAAAAAAGCTCTCGGCTATAGGTGACACGCACTGCATACCAGTGCATTTCTGCATTCTCGTTCACGAAAAAATATGATTGGGGGACACCGGAGTAGCGAAGTACCTCCCGGTCAAGTAATGTAATGCGGTTACTTTAAATAGGCTATATGCATTCATTTTATTTCAAAACCCTCCACCATCTCGGAAGGAAGGCGACGAAATAGTTATATTCAAGCTATCTTGCGATAAGCCGTTATCAACGAAACGTTTATGATGAAAGAAATGTTTTATAACACGTTCCGTTTAATGAACGCAAAGGTAACGTCAAGAAATGAAAGTACAAAATATTCTGATTGATAAAATGATAATCTTTTTTAATGCAGACATCATCACACTATATATCAAAGAATTACGCCTATTAGGTAAGATACACGCGCACGCGCGTCATTTCTTATTTTTTTAAAGAAAGAGTGTGTTACATATATAACCATAGGTTCCGGTACCTCACCCTATACATACAGACTACACACACGCTTCACTTGTTCACGGAGAGGGGCACCACAGATTACACAGATTGGCACAGAGGAGCACAGAGAAGAATTCTTCGCTACGTTCTGAGTGACGGATACTCACGGAAACAAAAGGATGATACGCACGGACATACACAAAAGTGATACGCACAGAAACTACAAAAATCCGTGCCAATCCGTGTAATACATAGTGCACAGACTTCTCTTTTTTATTAATTTTGCACCCGATTCGTTAACTTAATATAAAATTGTATTTTCAAATTGTAGTTATGAGAACAAAAAAACGCCAATTAGCGTGATGCAAATCAAAGGGAGAGATTACCAAGTGCTGTACACCAAAGAGAGCAAAGAGGTGCAAGTGGCCATCGACCTGCTTTCTATGGTAGAACACAAGTCGTTAACCGTGGAATACAAGGAGCGGAAGGCTTTCCTGACACCCTTCATACCACTGCTGATAAATCCCCAAAAGGAACACGGACTGAAGGGCGTAAGCCCCTTCGCCAAGCTGCTGCATCTACTTGTAAACTTTATGGACGCGGACGGAAGCGGCAATACGCTGAACCCCGATTGCATTGAGGATGAGATATATAAGCTCTTCAATGAGCTATATCCCAAGGAGTAAAACGGACCAAGGAATTCAAATTGTAAAAAAACGGCTGTCCCACTGCGGATGGCCGTTTTTGCTTCCTAAGGAAATAAGCGGCATCTTTGCGCCGCCAATAAGGCAAACTTAATACAAGTAGAATGGAAAACATTCCAGTTACCACCTACCGTGGTTTCAGCGCCGTCAGCGGGGAGACAACCTTCACGCAGGACATGGCTGACATAAGAAACGGCAAGCATGCCAAGTTAATCATCAAAATCGCCAGCCTCGTGGCACAGGGAAAGGTGGAGGAAGCCAACCACGTCAAGAAGCAGCTTCCCTTCAGGACCCTCACGGCCAACTACCGGGAAAGAAGGCTCGCACCGAGCATCACCCGCTACAACCCCGTCATCACGCTCGACATCGACGACCTGGAAGAAGGACAGTTGGAGCAGACCCGGACCCTCATCAACGAAGACCCGCACACCCTGGGCAGTTTCCTCTCCCCCAAAAGGCACGGCTACAAGCTGTTCGTCTTCATGCAGACGGAATACACCCGGCGTCTGTATGACCGTCTCCGGCAGGGCGAGGTGACCTACGCCACGCTCGAGGAGATACACCTGAAGCTGTACAGCGCCGCCAAAGAGCACTACGAGGCCCTTCTCGGAGTAGAGGTGGACGGAAGCGGAAAGGACATTTCGCGGGGATACTTCATGTCCTTCGACCCGCATGCCTATATCAATGCCGCACTGCTGGAACAGATTTCCCCGTTGCCGGCACGCATCATCCCGCCTGCGAAGAAGGAAAGCGGCAAGAAGAGGACGGCTGCCGAAACGGTACACCCCCTCCCCGCCTCCGTTGCCGCCACGCCGCAGGACGCAAAGCCTTGGGAGAAGCTGATATTCTCCCAAGCCGTGACCGCCGTGAAGCGCACCACCAGGTTCCGGGCAGGCAACCGCGACAACTTCCTCTTCGCCCTGGGCAACAAATGCTACAGCAAGGGCCTGGACGAGCAGACAGCCATCAGACTGGCGAAAAACGAGTTCGGACAAGAGTACCCCGACGTGGAATCCCCCCTGCACAATGCCTACATCTATACCGACAAGACCAGCGAAGCCGCCACAAAGAAGGAAGAGAAAAAGCCCGTCATCAACCAAGTGATGAGCTTTCTGGAAGAGCACTACGGCATCCGCAGGAACCTCATCCTGGACCGCCTCGAATTCATGCCCTACACCCCGTCGGCAGATGCCGGAAAAGGTTACCGCCCCATGCGCGGAAAGGACTACAACACCATGTTCGTAGACCTGCAGATGGCCGGCATCTCCTGCTACCAGAATTTCCTCAGAGCCGTGATAGACTCCAACTACGCCAAGGAGTTCAACCCCTACACCGACTATCTGTACGCGCTTCCCCCCTGGGACGGGACGGACTACATCGCCCAACTTG
The DNA here is from genome assembly GCF_003603515.1 of Bacteroides sp. AM32-11AC. Classification (NCBI taxonomy): domain Bacteria; kingdom Pseudomonadati; phylum Bacteroidota; class Bacteroidia; order Bacteroidales; family Bacteroidaceae; genus Bacteroides; species Bacteroides sp. AM32-11AC. Next base: position 170,930 of record NZ_QTNH01000010.1, read on the forward strand.
CCGACACCCTGACGACCGAGAACCGGGAGCTATGGCAGAAGGGCTTCAAACGGTGGATAGTGGGCCTGGTGGCCTGCGCACTGAGCGACGAGGACATGAACCAGCTCGTCATCATCCTCTACAGCGAGCAGGGAAAGGGAAAGAGCAGCTGGATTCGGCGCCTGCTGCCGCCCGAGTGGAAAGAGTACTTCTACAACGGCATAATAGACCCGAGCAACAAGGACGATGCCCGCCTGCTCGCCACGCGAATCATCATCAACATGGAGGAGTTCGAAGGCGTGAAGCCCGGCGAGCTGGCAGCATTGAAGCGAATCATCGCGCAGGACAACGTGACGCAGCGCAAGGCCTACGACATCGAAGCCTTCACCCTGCCCCGCCACTGCTCCTTCATCGCGAGCACCAACAACCGGCAGTGCCTGCAGGACATCGGCGGAAACCGGCGTTTCCTCCCCATCACCATCACCGGCATAGACTACCACACCCCGGTGAACCATCCCGGTATCTACGCCCAGGCGCTCGCCCTGCTGAAAGGCGGATTCAGATACTGGTACGAGGGCGAGGAGATAGAACAGTTGAACAAGCACAACGAACGGCACCGCATGAAAGACCCCGTGGAGGAGAACCTCTTCGTCTTCTTCCGCAAACCGCTGCCCGAGGACCTGCAGACAAAGTGGCTCCCTGCCAGCGTCATACTGACCAAGCTCAGCATATTCGGGAAGGTGCAGGTGAACCCGCACACCCAGCTGGTACTGGTGCAGGCACTGGAAAAGTACGGATTCGGTACACGGACCAACGAGCAGGAGACGACCGAATATGAGGTAGTGGACATCCAGCTATATCAGTAACCGGTATTCGAGGAGAAGAGAGAAGCCCCGTAACATATATTGTTGTGCATGACAACATATATTGTTACGGGGCTTTACATATATTGGCGTTTTCTTTACACGGCTTCCCTATTTCCGGCCGGCATCCTGTCAGGGTTCTCCCAGATACTTCACCAGCACTTTCACTTCCAGCGGAGTGAAGGTGCGCCGGTATTTGTTGTAGCCCACCTTCTCCAGCTCACCCTTCAGTGCCTTGTTGTGGCGTATCCATGCCGCCAGGGTATAGATGGCATTGCTGATGCAGTAAGTCGGGTTGTAGAGCATGGCAAGCTCCTCCTTCGAATAGGCGTGGATGCGGAACGGACGAAGGTCTTCCTCCTCCTCTTCCCTCTTTTCTTTTTCTGTTTTCATTCTTTATGTTATTGGTTGATTATTACACCATAAAGATACTGAATATCAGTGATATGACCAAGCATATACAGACATAAACGGGCATCGGACGAAGAACTTTTCCTGAACAGAAAGGAAACGGGAAAGAGACGGCGTAACCCGAAGAAAGCCATGAGCAGAAAAAGCCGGAGAAGTACTTTTGCAGCACCCCTCTTCCCCCCCTAAAGGAGAAAGAGAAGAGTATTGCAATACGGGACTTTAATTTCTAATTGTTAATTGTTAATTTTTAATTATTTAATTGTTTATGGGAGTACCATTCAAGAAAATTGCGAGGAAAGATCCTCGAAAGGCAGATGCGGTGGCAAAGTTCTACCCGCAGCTGGTGACACTGGGCGACAATGCGACGCTGGACGACATTGCGTATGTGATGAAAGAGAAGAGTTCGCTGACGCTGGGAGACATCCAGAGTGTATTGACCAATTTTGTGGAGGCCATGATTACGACCCTCTACAGTGGCCAGTCGGTGAATATCAAGAACTTTGGCGTATTCAGTCTGTCGGCGCGTACGGCAGGCGTACTGGATGTAAAGGAGTGCACCGCAAAGAACATCAAGGCGGTGAAAATCAATTTCCGGCCTTCCAGCACCGTAAGACCGGACATCGCCGCCACGCGTGCCGGGCAGAAGATTGACTTCTACGACTTGGAAGCATTGGTGAACAAGGGAGACGGTGAAGGAGGAAGCTCCGGCGGCGGTTCCGGCTCGGGAGACGGAGGCGGTTCGGACGGAGACCAGGGTGAAAATCCATTGGGATAAATATGACTGATTTTACTACCGATTCGTATGTTCAACTTTTAAAACGTATATAGCATGAAAAAAAGTATCTGGGATAAAATTCTGAAAGTCGTAATTGCAGTAGCCTCCGCCATCTTAGGGGCATTGGGAGCCAATGCGATGAACGTGAGCATTTAAGTCGCCGGAAAGAAAGGACGGCAGGAAGAGGAAACCCCGAAAAAGGTTTCCTCTTTTTCTTCCCTCTCTATACAGCGCAGGATACGCCAGTCGCAGCTACGCACCCAATAGCGGAAAGCCATGTTCGGACGGAAATGCTCCGAGAAGTCCAGCAGACGTTCCAAATCGAACTCCTCGGAGATGACACCGGCACCGCTACGGAATGCATCGTAGGCGTTACAGTCCTGCTCGATATGCGCCGGAACCATCAGCAAAGGCTTGCCCAGATACATCGCCTCGCAGACCGACTCGAAGCCGGCAGTGGTGGCATAGGCCTTGCAGCCTGCCATGTAGCGCAGGAATTTGACGTCATCGAGCTGATGGAAACTCAAGGTGTCGTCCACACGGCACACCTCGGCTTCGTCCTGCTTGTCCCAGAAGAAGTGGAGGGGTATTTCCGGATGGGCACTGTGCCAGTGACGGATATTCTCGCCAAAACCGGAGTTTACCATGTATCCGTGGAGATAATCCCCTTCCGTACCTTCGCACGACAGCACCTCCCTCCGCAGCAATGGCGGAACCACGCGGATATGCGCTTCTTCGTCATCCTCCATCTCGCGGAAGGAAAGGGCGAGTTTTTCGCGGGCACCTATGCACGTGAGGCGGGTGAAAAGGCGGAGCAGCCACAGATGGAAGCCGTTCTTACCGGGAAACTCGAAATCGCGGTGCAGGAACAGGTACTGGTGCCCGACGCTTATTTGAGGGACGGAAGGACGGAACAAGAGATAGGTCAGCCCCGTGAGCAGTTCGTAGAAGTTGATGACCAGTTCGGCGCCACTCTCCTCAATGCGGCGGTGTATATAGTGCATGCTTTTCAGATAGACGGGCAGACGGGTGAGATTATAGGCCACACTGCGCGCAAGACTTGCCCGCTTGTTGGCAGGCGTAGGCAGGAAATTGGGACTGAGAAAGCGTTTCACCGGAGCTTGAATGCTGCGGTTGAAGAAACCGGGCAGACAGCGCGAATTGCTTTTGCCCACCAACACTTCCACTACTTCGTGACCGTTGCGGCGCAGCAGCTCTTCCATTGTAATGGCTTGGGTCAGATGCCCGCGGCCTTCTCCTTGAACGATAAAAAGGACTTTCATTGAGACGACTTGATGATTTACAAATTACTGTTGAAACACATGCAGCACATGACGTTGCATTTAGTTGATGCAAATATCGCACCTCCGTGTTACGGCAGAATGTGAAGAATGTGACAATTCGGTTATAAATGACAAAAGTCACACCGGCATCGCGCAGACATGACTTCAAGAGAATTTATGGAATAAATACGTAAAAAGGATAATTCGGTCGGCATATGATGCCGGAATATCAGACAAATTCCTCGACCATATACATATCACTGACAAAATCGTCAACAATCTATTCCAGGTTTTCGCAGGCTTCGTCAGGCGTTTCACCGTAGGCGCTGCACAACACATTATTCATAAAATAAGCGTAAAAACCACCGCCGGCTGCCGCCTCTACGGTATAGTCATTTCTGTTCAGTTTCATATTCGGGCCTCCTTTCTTTTTTTACGCTGCAAAAATGAGGGAAAGTTGTTACGAGGAGATGTGAAGGAGGTTACAATAGTATGTAGATTGGTTGGCTTTGATGCAGTGGAAAATAAATGGATTGAATATTAGGAGTTTTCATTTATTCAGTTTACCTTTGATTAAAAATAAAAGCAATGGGTAAAATTAAACCATATAAAGAGCAGGACTCTTCCAAACAAACGGCACAAGAACCGATGATGGCAACTTATCATCAATCAGCCATACCGATGGACGACTTTATCAACAGTATTCCCCGAGATGCTTTGGCTGAAGCCCTTCTATTTGCCTTAGAAGAGAATAAAGCAGGACACTGTATATCAAACTCCCAAATAGAGAGTATGATAAATGAACGCATGGGATGGAAATAGTCTGGTCTAAGTTGGCTTATGAGCACTTTTTAGAGATACTTATTTATGTAGAGAATAATTTTGGCATGTTGACGGCACAGAAAACACGTCAAAAGATACAAGACAAAGTAAATCTTTTAGCAAAACATCCGTATATAGGAATTATAGACAGTAATTTTTCTACTCTATTTAACAACATTACTGTCCGTCATTTAAAACTTTCCCCTAACGTGATATATTATTTGATTGATGAGAATAGGATTGTCATTGCAGCAATGCTTCATTCAAAACAATCTCCGGAAACTGTACGTAAAACAATCTCAGAATTTCTGAAGCAATATAAATAGCTGTTCATCAATTCATGATGAGAGATAACTCTATAAATTTAAAACCGAGAGGACGTATCAAGATATACAATCACCCCGGATTACGCGGATTAACGCAGATAAAAGTTTCTGATTATCAGAACTCCTAAAATCATCTGTGTTAATCCGCGTAATCCGGGGTGGGTATTATTAATAGGAACGTGCGAAAATCACGCGGCAGGCAGAAGGCTTGCCGGTAACCATACACTTGCCCGGTTCCTTGTCACCCGGAACAAATGAATCGAAGGGAATACAACGGATGGTTGCTTTGGTCTCTTCCTTGATTTTCTCTTCGGTTTCGGTAGTCCCGTCCCAATGAGCCAGAATGAAGCCGCCTTCTTCAATCTTTTCCTTGAATTCCTCGTAGCTGTCCACGCTGGTGATGCGGCTGTTACGGTAATCGAGCGCTTTCTTGTAGACATTTGCCTGAATGTCCTCGAGCAAATCCTTCACGTACTCTTCGATACCCTCGCAGGAACGCGTCTCCTTCTCCAGTGTATCGCGACGCATGATTTCCATTGTATTGTTCTCCAGGTCGCGGCCACCCATCACCAGACGAACGGGAACACCCTTCACCTCATAGTCGGCAAACTTGAAGCCCGGACGTTTGTTGTCGGCATTGTCGTACTTCACGGAAATGCCCATCGATTTCAGCTTGGCAACAATGCCTGCCACTTTCTCGTCAATCTTAGCCAGCATCTCCGCATTCTTGTAGATAGGTACGATGACTACTTGTATCGGAGCCAGGTGCGGAGGAAGTACCAGACCGTTGTCATCGGAATGCGTCATGATAAGCGCTCCCATCAGACGGGTGGAAACACCCCAGGAGGTAGCCCAAACATACTCCAGCTTGTTCTCCTTATTGACGAACTGTACATCGAACGCCTTGGCGAAGTTCTGTCCCAAGAAGTGGGAAGTACCGCTCTGCAAAGCCTTTCCGTCCTGCATCATCGCTTCGATGGTGTAGGTGTTGAGGGCACCGGCAAAACGCTCGTTGGCAGACTTCACGCCCTTTACCACGGGCACCGCCATGTATTTTTCGGCAAACTCGGCATATACATTCAGCATCTTTACCGCTTCTTCTTCGGCTTCCTCGCGAGTGGCATGTGCCGTGTGTCCTTCCTGCCAGAGGAATTCGGCGGTACGGAGGAACAGACGGGTACGCATTTCCCAACGGAACACGTTTGCCCACTGGTTGCACAAGATAGGCAGGTCGCGGTATGAATTGATCCAGTTCTTGTAGGTGTTCCAGATGATGGTTTCGGAAGTGGGGCGGATAATCAGCTCTTCTTCCAGTTTTGCAGCAGGGTCCACCACCACACCGCCGCCATTCGGATCGTTCTTCAAACGATAGTGCGTCACGACGGCACACTCTTTGGCAAAGCCTTCCACATGTTCCGCTTCACGGCTGAGGAATGATTTCGGAATAAGCAAGGGGAAATAAGCGTTGACGTGTCCCGTTTCCTTGAACATATCGTCCAACTGACGTTGCATCTTCTCCCAGATAGCGTATCCGTAGGGCTTGATCACCATACAGCCGCGTACAGCCGATTGTTCTGCCAAATCGGCTTTTACCACCAACTCGTTGTACCACTGAGAATAGTTCTCACTACGTTTGGTAAGGTCTTTCAATTCTACTGCCATTCTATTTCGTTTTTTAAAGTTTTCGTTGATTTCTCTAAACAGTCGGCAAAAGTACAAATTTTAAAGGAAATTTATTTGAAAAACAAATAGTATTTTTAGTAGAACCCAAAACACACTAATCTACATATTCTATTTTAATCACAATCTTCCTGCTTTTAACAAGTTCCCCCTTTCCCCGGACAGAAGGCTGGTGAATGTCCGAAGGGAAAAACAAGAAGAAACTGCCGGCATCGGCAGAGTAGTGTTTTATCCGGGAAGAGGTATAAAAAGCAACATCTTTTTTTGAATTATACGCCTGGCGTACTTCGACGTCACTTGCCAGCCCCATCTTTTCATTTCCCCAGAGTACATACTGAAGGTCGACAAAACGGAGGTGGCTTTCAATATTCCCTTTCTCCACCTCTTTGGGAATGTATTCACTGACCGTAGCCCAGCATTTCCCCTCCAGAATGACATGGTTGCCAATGGACAGCGCTTCCAAATCATGTTCGGCAAGAAAGCGGAATGCAGCATCCCAGACATCCTTGTTCTTATGATATTGGCAGGCAAATTCAACAGCATTGACTGATTTATGGGGAGAGACAGTCCAGCCATTGGACCAAACGGCACTTTTCATCCATTTCTTCGCATTTCCGGAAGTCCACTCCGGACTTGTCTGTGCTGATAAATACATACAAAAGAGTATTAATGAATAAATAATTGATATACGCTTCATATTTTTTATTTTATCGTGAATTGAAACTGGTCATAAGATTCCGTACGCCATGCCTTGTCCTTGGTTTGAGGAGAAAAGCCGAAAAGCGGAGAATAGGTCCTGACCTGCACCGTATGTCCGTCGGGCAGGAATTCGAGCAGACGCAGCCAGCCGTCTCCCCCGTTTCCACTCATGCCGCCACCCAACGCCTGGCAGTTGAACATCATCTGGTGCACATCGTGTCCGGCTGCATTCTTGTCGGTACGGAATCCCGTGGTATAGTCCAACCGTTCATTCGGAGTGGCATAGTGTCCGCACAGCACAAGACGGATGTTGGCAGAAGGTTGCACCAGCTTCTGCCAGATGCCTTCGCCCGTATTGGACGGGGTTATCTTATAGCCTTCTTTGGTGATGCGCTTGCTGTCGAAGCCGGTAAGATAGGAATGGGTGATGAGAATCACTGTGTGGTTTTTGAAGCGTGGGGTAGCCACCAGCTCCCTTGCCCATGACAAGACCTCATCACGTGGGGCAAATTCAACGGCAATAATCAAAATCCTCCCCCAATGCTCGTCCGTTATCTCCATTGCGGCATTTTCCAGCGTAGGCAGGCCGTTTCTATTATTGGTTGCAGCCACGATGGTCTTTTTCCATTGGCTGTTGCGCTCTATCGGGAAATATTCCGGGAAACGGGTCATCGAGTTCTCCGAACGGGTGTAGCCGTAATCATGGTTTCCGGTAGAAATGAGATAAGGGACCTTGTTGTCCAACCGCCCGAAAGCCCGCGACACAAATGTCCACTGCTCCCGGCTCGTAAGATTCCCGAAACGTGGGAAGGGAGGTAGAATACATTCATTCTGGTCTACCAAGTCGCCCGTACAAAGCACCGCCTTTACACGGAGGGAGTCTATATGATGAGCGGTCCACGCCGTCATCAGCTCAAAAACCGGTTGGTTATAGTCATACTTCACGTAGTTTTGCGGGTCGCCCAGCAGGACGATGGAAAAAGAATTAGGATTGCACAAATGCTGCTGGTTGGTATTGACTTGTGCCCGGAGCTGGAGGAATGCCAGCAGGCATCCCAAACAAAGAATGATTCTGTTTTTCATGGTTGCGTACTGAATTGATAAATACATGTCTGTTTATAAAGGTCTCCTTCACGTAATACGATGGAGGGGAAATGCGGATTGTTCGGTGTATCGGGAAAGCACTGGGTTTCAAAGCAGACGGCGCTACGACGCGGATACACAGTGCCATGCATGCCCGTGAAGCCCGGCAAATAATTGCCGGTGTACATGATAAGCCCCGGCTCTGTGGTATAGATATCCATTCTGCGCCCACTGGACGGACTGATGCAGGTGGCGGCGAAAGAGAGCTCATGCAGCGCGGGTTTCTTCAAGACAAAACAGTGGTCATAACCGTGGCCGTTGAGCAACTGCAAGTCTTTCCGGTTGATGCGTTCGCCTATGGAATGGTAGTCGCGGAAATCAAAAGGCGTATCGCCCACTGCCCTGACTTCACCGGTATTGTTCGTATTCATGTCGATAGGCAGGTAGAAATCCGCGTTTATCCTCACCAGATGGTCTTCAATGGAGGTAGTGGGAGTTTCCATGCCCGCCAGGTTAAAATAGGCATGATTGGTGGGACAGAACAAGGTGTCGCGGTCTGTCTCCGCCTCATAATCTATACGGAACCCATTGTCGTCCGTCAAGGTATACATCATCCTTACCGTAACATTGCCCGGAAAACCGGCTTCTCCATCGGCATGGAAATGCCGGAGGAGAAGTTGGTTTTCACACGGTTGCTGTGCTTCCCACACCACCGTGTGAAAACCGTTATCACCACTGTGCAGAGTATTAGAAACAGAGTTAAGCTGTAAGTGATAATCTTTTTCTCCTACACGGAAAGCGCCGTGCAATATGCGTCCGGCTACGGGGCCTATAGTAGCTCCTATATAATAGTCCTTGCTTTGCCTGCGGGCCTCTTCCAGCGTATCGAAGCCTATGACGACATTTTCAAACTTACCATGACTATCAGGAGCCATGATGGATAAGACGATGGCCCCGTAGTTCGTGACGCACATCTCCATACCGCTGCCATTGCGCAGTATATAAAGGCCGGTATCCTTTCCGTTGATTACGGACCGGAAATTATCAGGATTCAATCCCGTCAGGTTGGTCTTATCTTTCATACTTTCTAAACTTCGGGATATTCGTTGCACAATAGATGTTCGGCCGGAACATCCTCTTCTATCTGCGGGAAACGCCCCTTGGGGGTGAGGAAACGGTTGTCTCTCATGTCATCGTTCACTGTAGAGACTTCGCCTACCAGACAATGGTCGTCCTCGGCCCAGAAAGTATGGTAGAGATAAGGCTCATAACAAATGCTTTGTCCGGGAGCAAGACGCACCGTTTCTCCGGGAGCTACCCGTGTACTGACTCCGTCGATGGAAACGACAAGCGGTTCTTCAGTCAGCATTTCAGTTTCCTTGTCGGCCTTCCACAGACGCATGCAGAGGATTCCTCCGCCCCGGTTGATGATGTCTTCCGTTTTCAGCCAATGGAAATGGGTAGGAGTAACTTGTCCGCAGCGGACAAACATAATCTTTTCACAATAGGGTTTGTCTTTCTTCTGCAGACTTCCATTACGGAGGGTTACCAGAGTCAGGCCGATTTTCAGGAAATCGCCCCAGCCGAAGTCGGTCAAGTCCCAGCCCATGGCTCTTTCCCGGATATCATTACATTCCAGTCCTTTGCTTTTCCAGTCGTCCGGAGTCCAGTCCGCCCATGGCGGCAGCATGAAGTGATACTTTGTCATAAATGCTTTGGCTTCGCGGATATATTGATTGATTTCACTGCGTTTCATATTTGTCTATTTTTTAAGGTGTTATACTTTTATTTCTTCAATAATTCTTTCAGCGGGATAGCCTGGAACTGAATGTCGGCTTGACTCCCCTCATAAAAGATACCTATGGTATGCTCGTCAATGGAAGTCATGCAAGAGTACCCCGCCCCCCTACCTTCATCCAACAACATCCAATACTCCTCGGGCCAAGTTTGCCCGTCATCGAAACTCACCTTAATGGTAATGTTGTTACGGCGCTCTTTTGAATTAGGATTGGCAAAGAGTAATACATGACGTTCTTCTCCGTCTTCAATATAATCATGGCGCAGCAAGGATGCCTGGCAAGCCGGTTCAATGAGAGCTCTGCGCGACGTGGGATGTTCCGTCCACGTTTTCCCCAAATCGGCAGTGACGGCAATAGCCCGCCCATTACCTTCCTGACGTCCCCGGTTGCTGCGCTCACGCATGTTCAACATCAAGGAATGGTCTGAAAGTTCTACCACCTGACATTCGTTGGTATTGTAGTAGGCCGGTTCGCCTACGGTCCAGTTTTCGCCCTTGTCTTTACTCCACATGATTGTAGAGAACTGAAGCCCGTCTTCGTTTCGCCCCTCTACCGGAAATACCAATGTACCGTCTTCCATTGTGATGCCACGACCCGGTCCGGGAGCAAGCAGCCACCATTTTTCCTTTTTTACTTGGCGGGTAATGTTACGCGGCTCACTCCAGGTAAGTCCGTCGTCAGTACTCTTACTAATCAGGAATTGGGAACTCTGTTTAACGTCATATCCCGGCTGAGAACCGTGCGCACGCCACTGGTGGTTCCATACGGTCGAGGTATCGGTAAGATTCTCTATCCATTTGCCCGTCTTGGGGTCCAAGACTCCGTGCATCCATAACCCTATGACATAGAGGTCTCCGGTGAAATCATCCGACAAGATGCAACCATCACTCACTCCATTATATTTCTGAGGTAACCCGCCCCATTCTTTCATATCCAGAACAGTCTGCATGGGTTGCCAAGTCCGCCCTCCATCTTCACTGCGATTGATGGCAATATCAATGTCACCCTGCAAATCGTCATCTCTTTCATTGCGTGCATCATACAAGGCCAGCAAGGTACCTTTCGTCGAAGTCACCAATCCGGGAATGCGGGAAGTGTGTACCCCGTCCTGACCCGGCTGCCGCAGGGCCACTCCTATACGGAGCGGCTTTACTGCGGGCAACTGGCGGATGCCCACCAGCCCCAAGTCTGTCTGGACACTGCTGCATGAGATTTCAATCTTGCTTGTAGCCTGCGCCGCATCATCCCTCAGTCGGAGTGCCACCCAGCATGTCAGTGTATCTTCCTCTATCTGCCGGCCTACCTTAAAACTCAATTGTTTGTTCACCGGTTTGGCACTTGCACAAACCTGCCCACAATTCTCATCCAAGAACAGCGAAGCGGAAACGACATCACCGGAACGGACAGTTCCATCCAAAGTGAAATTTATCTTTTCCAACTGATATGCCACGCCGCTGTTCCTAATCAGACGCAGACACAATACCGGATTATGCTCCTTCAATGTCAACACCGGATATACCGGTTGCCGAATCTCCACCGCTATCTTATCCGTATAATTTTGGCATGCCATGATGCCCCAAGCAGACAAGACCAGTAAAAGTATAGTCTTATATCTCATATCATCCCAATATTTATTTGTAACCTTCCGTTTGTGTTATATTCGGATTAGTATTGAGACAAGCAGGAGCAATAGGCCACAAGGTAACATTCTTCTCCCCTTCACGCCCCTTCAAGGTCTCAATAAGCTCGAATTCCTTATTAAAGCGAAGGTATGCCCACCATGCTTTTGATTCTGCGACAAACTCTTTCAGTATTTCGCTGATAATGGCATTGTCTATGGCATCCTGAGTCCTTGCCGTGTAGTAGTTGTCTACCCCATAAGCACGCTTGGCCACTACATTCAGATTCTGCAAAGCGGCATCCGTATTTCCCAAGGCATTTTCCACTTCAGCTTTCAAAAGATAGGCTTCGGCCAAACGATAGACGGGGACATCACTGTCAAAACTACGCGTATCATTGGCAAAGGAGCCTTTGAACTTCACAACCATCCTTTTAATCTGTACTTCTTCCGTCAGGAACTTATCCTCGAATACCCGTACTGAAACATCCGTACGCGTGTCACGTGCATCCTCAGCCAGGAAATCGCAATAGGCTTGCGTGGGCACAACATACTGGGCATGGGAACCGGCAGGAACCTCATCCTCGGTATATCCGGCTTCCCTCAGCCGGGTTCTGTCACCGTTAGGTGCCAGATAATAGGCGAAAAAGTTGGGGGATGTTCCCGGAGTCACATTTTCATTGACGATATAGGGCAATGTCCAGATAAGCTCAGAATTGGCTTCGTTGTTTAAATTGAAAATATCGGCAAACGTGGGAAGAAGTGTATATCCGGCTTTCAATACCGCATCAACAGAAGACTGCGCCGTACTCAGAGCCGCATTCCCTCCTCCCAGACGCTTTGCCTTCCATAAGTAATATTCAGTACGCAACATGTTGATGGCTGCCGGAGATGCCTTATGGAGAAGCTTGGAAGAAGCGGGCATCAACCTTAAAGCTTCTTCTATATCGGTTTCGACCTGAGCATATACTTCAGAGGCCGCCGTACGGCTGGGATACATGTCCTCCTGCTTTTCTGACTCAAAGCCGGAAGTCAGTAACGGACAGTCACCGAATACCCGCACCAGAGTAAAGTAACAATATGCCCGTAGGAAATAGGCATTGGCCATCACTTCACTGCGTGTAGCTTCATTGGTGAAAGAGATTTCCGGAGTATGCTTCAGAATCAAATTTGCACTGTTAATGGTAGTATATATGCTACTCCAATTTGTACCTGCATCACCGCTCAGCAATACGTTTGTACCCACTCTATTAAAAAACGCATCATTTACCGCCCCACTCTCATACCAGTTTGAGCGCATCTCTCCATAGATGTTGAGCAAATCGGAAAAGGCGGAACGGAATTGAGTATATGCTCCATTTACCGCACTCGTAGCATCGCTCTCCTCTGTCCACATGGATAGGCTGGTGAACTGGCTGGGCTGTATCACATTCAGGTCTCCATGACATGATGTAAAAAACGAGACCCCACTTATAAGAAGAATGCCGGATAATATTTTTATTTTCATAATTCTTATTTTTCGTATTAAACTTCTTTTATCACAAAGTAACTTTACATCCGATAGAGAACTTACGGATAGGCGGATAGGTGTTGAAACTACCGGAATAGGTACTTGATGCACCTACTTCGGGAGAAAGGCCTATTACTTCCGTAAAATAATGCAGATTGTTTCCGGCCAGGGTCAATACCAGCCCTTTCAGACCAATCTTTGCCAGCAATGCCTGAGGCAGAGCATATTGCAGAGAGATTTCACGGATACAGAGATAATCGGCTTTCTGGGTGAAAACATCGGAGTTGTCCCGGAAATTCTTATTCAACTCATCGGAGTCATTGCCTGAGAAACGGGCATACTTGGCCTTACTCGGGTCATCCCCCACATTCCAGCATTTTAGGATTTCAGCAGGCAGGCTGGTGTTTCCATTCATGAAATTACACATCTGGCGTTGCAGATAACCATTGGAAATGGAGTGCCCCAAAGCAAAATCAAGATAGACATTCAAAGTGAAGCCCTTGTAAGTGAAAGTATTGTTCAAACCTCCGGTGGTATGGGGAATCGTATTTCCCAGCAGGAACATATCATTGCTGTTGATGATATTGTCTCCGTTCAGGTCTTTCCACTCATAGTCTCCAATAGTCTTTTTTCCGACACCCAGTTTCTGTTTCGTGGTCCAGTCCCAACCTTTGGATGAGGTGTCATAACGGGCATTGGCAGCCTGCTCGGGAGTTGTAATGATAAAGTCTTTCTTATATCCATAGAAACGCCCCAACGGTTCACCCTCGGCAACACCTCCGAATTCTTTGGTCGTGCCATCCTGCATTTTTACAGAGTATCCTCCCTGGCGGTTCTTGTCCCGTCCGTTTTCGGGCAGTTTAAGCACCTTGTTCTTTACGTAAGTAATGGTGAATTTAGATTCCCACGTGAAATCCTTCTTGACAATGTTACGTGTTGTTATTTCAGCATCGAAACCACGGAAACGTACTTTTCCAAGATTGGTAAGGATGGAACCGTATCCCGACGTATTGGGCAATACTTTGGAAGTAATCAGGTTATCCGTAATCTTATTAAAGTAATCGATACCCAGAATGATGCGGTTCTTGAACAAGCCTAAATCAAAACCTAAATCCAATTGTGTGGAAGTCTCCCATTCAAGAGCCTTGTTAGGCATGGCCGAAGAAACGGTCGCAGCACTTTGATCGTAACTGGTGGTAATGGCATACAATCCTAATGCATCGTAATAGCCGATGGAGTTGTTACCGGTCTGCCCATAACTGCCACGCCACTTCAAATTACTTATAAAACCGATATTCTGCATAAAAGGCTCATCACTCATAACCCATCCGACAGACAATCCGGGGAAGAATCCCCATTGGTTGCCTTTGGCAAAACGGGAAGAGCCGTCCTCACGGAAAGTAGCAGTCAACATATATCTTTTCAGATAATCATAGTTCAATCGGCCGAAATAACCGATATTCACATCTTCCTGCTTGGTCGACGTTGCATCGGAATAAACAGAACCTCCGTTCAATGTCGGTATCTTGTCGGAGCTGTGTCCGGTAGTGGCAGCATACACATACTTGTACAAATATTGCTGATAGGAATATCCTACCATCGCACTGATGCTGTGTTTATCGGCAAACGTTCTTGTATAGCTGGTGTAGAATTCCAGTTTCTTCCGTTGCTCATCCGTCATGTTGGTAGTCGCCTTCCGCGTTCCATTCATCGGGTTGGCACGCATGAATGTATCTCCATGGCTGTTTTGCGTAAACAAAGAAGCGGTGCCCACAGCATGCCATCCTTTCAAAACTTCCCAATCAAGAGAGCCGACTAACCCCAAACGGTTGGTACGCTGATTGTTATCATTAAAATACGAGTAGAAGCTCGGATTCGGAGACGAAGAGTTTGGACCTGGCGTCGGGGTTCCGTACCATTCATTGTCAGACACCCAATATTTACGTTGAACAGCCGGGGTCATCAGTCCACGGGAAATCACCTGATACTGACTGGCATACTCTTCGCTATTCGTCTGGCTGTAATCTATGTTGCTACTGAAAGTCAGGTTCTCTCTGATTTTGGCAGTTACATTAGTACGGGCATTGAAACGGTCGAATGCCGTGCCTACACCTACACCGGAATCTTTCATATAGCCAATACTGCCCACATAGCTCAATTTCTCCGTACCTCCTTCTATCCCCACATAATAATTTTGCCAAAGAGCATTCTTGAAACAAGTACTGGCCCAATCATTATCTTCAAAAATCAAAGTCTTACTGGGATCCAACGGATCAGCCACAGACTTCCATCCTGCCGGAATGCTCTCTCCATCCCTCAGGTAACGGGTAGAAAACTTGGAAGCATCCGTATTGCCGGAACTATAAGCATATCCGTCAAGGTATAACTTTTCCGGACTGGGTCCGGAAGCCCAACGATCGCGCATGATAGTAACAGCTTGGGTAGCATCCAGATACTCAATCATCCGCTCCACATTCTCGTTTGCAAAGGAAGCCTCAAACGTCACTCGAGGAGCACCGCTTTTTCCTTTTCTTGTCGTAATCAGGACAACTCCATTCGATGCACGCGAACCATAAATAGCAGAAGAAGCGGCATCCTTCAAGACTTCGATAGATTCGATGTCATTGGGATTGATACCCGCTGTACTGCGCTCTACGCCATCAACTAATATAAGAGGAGAATTACTCTGACTGATAGATGAACCACCACGAATCAAGAACGTAGCCTCTGCACCCGGAGTATTGTTCTCATTGTACACGCGTACACCCGCAATTTTACCCTTCAGCCCTTCTCCCACAGTATTGATAGGAGTTGCCTTCAATGTTTCTCCATCCACCTTACTGATAGCGGATGTTACGGTACGCTTGGATTGGGTACCATAACCTACAACCACCACTTCATCCAGCCCCATGGTGGTCGGTTCCATCCGGATGTTAAGAATCTTTTGATTAGTAATCAGGATTTGCTGTTCATCATAGCCCACATAGGAAAATACAAGAGTTTCCCCCTTGCTTACTTTCAGCTGGAAAGCGCCATTCATATCCGTAATAACTCCTCGAGTCGTACCCTTCACAGCGATGGAAACTCCTGGAAGAGTTTCACCAGTATTGTCCACTACTACACCTGATAGGTTAAATTCTTGTGCCCAAAGCAAAAATGGGCAAAATAGTAGAAAAGTTATGAGGTGAAAATGAAATATTTTTCTCATCTTTGTTACGATTTTAATAATAAATTGTTTCAGTAATTTATTTAAGGGGAAACGAGAAGTGCCAATACTCGTTTCCCCTCCCTTTTCGGGGGTCAAACTTAAGTTGGCCAATGAGTTTTTTCATTGGATGTATTGTTGCAATATCTCCATAGGCAATCGTTTTTAGTTAATTAATGTATTTGAAGAATTCCGTATTTTTCAATTCGTTTCTTGTCTCCTCCAGCTCTTCTTCAGAACAAGGAGCTATCGGCAATCGACATGGTCCACAGTCTATTCCTGCCAGTTTCATGAATATCTTACCAGCTCTGACTCCTCCCCCATGCTTTATCAGCACATCAATGATTTCAACAGATTTCCATTGCATTTCACGGGCTGTTTCAAGGTCTCCCTTTTCCATGGCTTCCATCACAGCTTTGTATATACCCGGAACATAGTTGTAGGTACTGCCTACGGCAGCCTTAGCTCCAACCGACAATCCGGTAATCAGTATCTCATCAAAACCGTGCAAGACTTCGAACGCCCCACCGTCCGCATGAATGCACTGCTGCATCTCCATCAGGTTGTTATGAGTAAACTTGACTCCCACCAGATTGGGAATTTGCTTCTTGCCCTCTATAAGGAACTTGTGTACCGGCAAGGAAACCCCGGTTATGGACGGCATGTTATAGTAATAAAACGGCAAGCGGGAAGCCGATGCAGCTATCGGCTTGAAAAAACCTATCAGCTCATCTACAGAACCGGGCTTGAAAAAGCAGGGCGCCATGGCTGCTATCATATCAGCTCCAATAGCTTGCGCATGGGCTGCCAGCTCGGCACACTGAACCTGCGACATGCCACCTACATGCACTATCACTTTCAGTTTTCCCTTGGCTGCCTCCATCCATTTTTCCGCAACAGCCTTTCGTTCTTCTGTTGTCAGAGAAACGGATTCTCCCGTCGTGCCACAAATAAACACTCCCGTCACACATTTCTTTTGCATCAGAAACTCTGCATACGGCCCGATCACCTGCAAATTTAAGGAACCATCTTCGTGCATTGGCGTAAATGGTGCAGCGATTAATCCTGTTAAAAGTCGTTTGTTCATAAATAAAATTATATTATAATTAATGATAGGTTCAAACCTATTTTTTCTTAAAGAACAAGCTTGCCAGATAACCTATGACAAAACATGAGATAAAGCCGGATGCCGTGTACAAAAGCAAATGGAACGTCTGGAATCTGGCAACAAACAATTGTACGATGATACTTGCGACTATACCAATGATTGCTCCTCCGGAATTGGCGCGTTTGGTAAGCATGCCCAACATGAACAGTCCTCCCATACTGCCCAATATGAGCCCGAGTATCTTGTTAAATTCGTCCCACAATGAAGCGATATTCCATGTTGCCATAAGAAAAGCAAAAGATAGACTAATGATTCCTATCACACAAGTTGCCATACGTGCCGCATGCAATTCATTGCCACCCTCTCCCTTATGAAAGAAACGTGAATAAATGTCTACTATATAAGCTGTGGCTGCCGAATTCATACTGCCGCTCAAAGTGGACATTGCCGCAGCGAAGATGCCCGAAATCAACAACCCTACAATACCGACCGGTAATTGGGTAAAAATATACCACGGAAAAATAGCATCGCCGTTAGGAATACTGATACTCAGATTCTCAGGATACACCTTGTAATAGGCATAAAGCGCAGTGCCTATAAAGAAGAAAATCAGTGTGGCGGGAACAGTCAGTATCGCATTGGTCCATACACTCTTCCGTGCCTCTTTCATCGAAGAGGTAGTGAGATAGCGCTGCACCATACTTTGGTCCGTCCCATAGGTGGTAAGATGGGTAAAACATGCGGCAATAATGACAGTCCACATCGTAGCATCCTTCAAGTCAAAGTTCGTCGCTCCCAAATCGAACTTACCGTTTGCCACGGCAATATCAATCGTTTCACCCAATCCACCGGGAAGAGAACACGAGATGTATATCACTGCAAATATCGCTCCTCCCAACAGTACAATTACTTGAATGGCATCTGTCCATACAACCGCCTCTATTCCCCCTATCATTGTATATAGAATACTACAAACTCCCATAATACCGATACATAGGAATATATCCAATCCAGTCACCACATTCAAAGCAATGGAGGGCAGAAAAAGCACAACGCCCATACGCCCTACCTGGAAAATAATAAAGGCCAGACTGCAAATAACCCGGATAAAGACATTGAAACGTATCTCCAGATATTCATAGGCAGTCGTTATATTCAATCTCCGGAAAAAAGGAATAAAGACATAAACAATGACGGGGGCAACAAACACAATACCGGTATTGAACAACACATAACTCCAGTTAGTGGCATATGCCTTGGAGGGTATAGCCATGAAGGTGATGGCACTCAACGCGGTTCCGAAAAGACTCAGCCCGGCAGCCCACCACGGAATACGTCCTCCACCCTTGAAATAGTCATTCGTACTTTTCTGGCGCCGTGAAAAGTAAATTCCAATTCCGGCCAATACGGCAAAATAACCGATAATCACAAGGATATTGACAAGTCCCAACCCCTTTTCCAAAGGAACAATATCCCCTTGAAGGCTGTACAGTCTATTCGTTCCGGAACTGGCATTGCTACCGAGTATAACGAAGGAACGGTTTCTTTGCAAGACTTGCATAGTGTCATAGGTACCTGGAATACATTCAGACTTGACAAGAGTCTGCGTAATTGTATGGTATTTCCATAAAGCATTCTCTTTTTTAAGATGCTGTGTATCTTCCGGCTCTTTCTGAAAAAGAAGTATATGGTTGGCTCCGCTGGCGACAGCAGCACATATTCCTTTCGGAAAATCCGAACCTAATGAACTCCATTTACCCAATTGGGGGTTATAGACATATCCATCAGTCAAGCAAGAAGACAACCCTTCTTCCGTTTCCGTCTGTCCACCCAATAAATACAGACAAGGGGAAACGCCGTTGTTCTGTACCACGAGAATTGCATCTTCCCGGACGCATCCCGGATAGCCCGGTAGTTCTTTCCATCCTCTGGACTTGTTCGACAAGTCCAGCACAAAAAAAGAATCCGATAACCTGGACGGACTTACCGACTTCCTGCCTCCAAACAAATATACCTTATTGTCCAGTAGTGCTCCTGCCGCGTTAGACAACGGAAAAGGAAGTGGCGGCCAATCTTCCGAAACATTCAGTTTGCCCTGCTGCATTGTGACAAAAAATACATCTTCGTAGCATTGGGAAGAATCACGCCCTCCAATACACAAGATACCGTCAGAGAGTGTTATGGAAGCGCCATAAGCCAACGGCTTGGACAACACATCTTCATACAAAGCGAATCCGGCATTTTCAGAAAGGCATACCGCATTTCTTCCCCATCGGCTATAATCGTCGGAAGTGCCGCCTGCCAATACAATTTGTCCGCCAAGTACTCCGGAAAAGAGTCCCAAAGTGTTGTGTTCCTCATTAAAAACACTCTCGTTGCCCCACTTTATCTGCTCAGAATGAGAAGCATCTGCAGCTCTCAGGCTTTGACCCCAAAACAAACAAAGGCATACCAATGCAACACAATTATTTACAATCCGTGTCATTTGTCATATTTTTATTGTGATTGACCCTTATTCTGTTCTCCTAACACTGCCCTATCATAAATCAGCTTCTTATAGACATAAAAGTGTTGCTCGATAGCATTTCTGTAGCCCATTTCATCCTTATTCTTGATAAAGTTCAATAAATCGGTGTGAGTTACAATCTTTCCCTTTTTCTCCAGTTCTATATTTATAGCTTCCACCCGTTCCCTCAAATTGGTTTTTACAAAGTTCATAACCGGATGAATGATGCTTTGGAACTGTACAATCGTCTTATTCCCCGTTATTTCGTATAGTTTTGAATGGAAAGTATATTCGCTGAGATTGGCATATTCGTTGTTCCCCAATGCAACGCCTGCATTAACAATCTCTTCCAGTTCCATAATATCCTGCTCTTTAATATTATGAAATATGTCACTACTGATTCCTATCTCCAAGGCAACCCTGAATCCCAAAAGATCGAGAAGTGATTCCTGGCTCATAATACGGGGATCAACCACTCTCTTCATTCCCCCTAAGATGAAAGGCTCAGTTAATATCATTCCACGACGTGTACGGCTTTCAATCATTCCCATCATTTTCAGACGGCTAAGAGCTTCCCGAAGAACACTACGAGCTACCCCCAACGCTGACGACAACTCAATTTCGTTAGGGATAGAATCACCCACTTTCAAGTCCTGACTTCTGAAATAATTCAATAACTTGTCTTCCACTTGGTCTACCAAAGTAATCGACTGCCCATCAATTTTTAAGTTTTCCATATATTAAATCGTGTTATTATTAGTCCTATTAGTATTATTTGTCAGACAAATAAATGGATAATTTTTAATAAAAGCAACATATAAAGAATATATTATTACTTCTTTTATATTTATTAACTTTTAAAGTGTTGCATTTTTGTAAATTTACTATTCACGATGTAATATATATTTCGGCTATATTACATATGCGAACAAACAATAAGAAAAACAGAAAAAGGGGAAAAACAATATAAGTGCAGCTTAAAAAATAGTTTAGAAGAATTATTAATACCTGAGAATGAATGTTCTTAAAAAAGAAAAAGACTGAATAACTAAGTATTCAGCCTTTTATAAAGAGCGGCAAGCGAGACTCGAACTCGTGACCCTCAGCTTGGGAAGCTGATGCTCTACCAACTGAGCTACTGCCGCATAAACATTTCCAAGGTCATGCCTTAAAAACGGTGGCAAAGTTAATAAATTCCTTCCTAAAAAAACAAACGTTTCGTCAAATATTTCCTATTTTTGCTCGGGAAAACAAAGATATTCTTTCAAAATACAGACTAAATACCAATGAAACGAATCATACTCATCACCGGAGGAGCACGTTCCGGCAAAAGCACCTATGCGGAAAAGTTGGCACTCAAGCTCTCTCCCACTCCCGTTTATCTTGCCACAGCACGCATTTGGGACGAAGAATTCCGCCAGAGGGTAATCCGGCATCAGGAACGCCGGGGACCGGAATGGACAAACATCGAAGAGCAGAAAGAACTCAGCCGCCACCGGCTGGAGGGACGGATCGTCCTGATAGACTGCATCACCTTATGGTGTACCAACTTTTTCTTCGACCTGCATTCAGATACCGACCGGGCACTTGCCGCAGTAAAGGCAGAGTTCGACCGCTTCACGGCACAAGACGCAACCTTCATCTTTGTAACCAATGAAATAGGTATGGGAGGAGCTTCCGAGAACGAACTGCAACGAAAGTTCACGGACATGCAAGGCTGGATGAACCAATATGTAGCCGCCCGTGCCGACGAAGTGATACTGATGGTATCCGGCATCCCACTTACCGTAAAAAACACTCATTCATAAAACAACAAACAATTAAAATTCAACAGACTGATGAAAACATTTCATATCACCCGTCCGGACGAGTCAATCCGTCCCGCATTGATTGACAAAATCAACAACCTGACCAAACCCAAAGGTTCATTGGGCATTTTAGAAGAACTGGCACTCCAAATCGGACTCATACAACAGACATTATCCCCCGCCTTGAAACATCCGCAAAACATTATCTTCGCCGCCGACCACGGCATTGTAGAAGAAGGTGTCAGTCTGTCTCCAAAGGAAATCACCTGGCAGCAAATCAGCAACTTCCTTCATGGAGGGGCAGGTGTCAATTTCCTCTGCCGGCAGCACGGCTTTACCCTGAAAATAGTAGATGCAGGAGTAGACTACGACCTCCCCTACGAGAAAGGCATCATCAATATGAAAGTGCGCAAAAGTACCAGAAATTATCTGCACGAGGCAGCCATGACGGAAGAGGAAATGGAGATGTGCCTGGAACGGGGTGCCGAGGTGGTGCGCCAATGCCATGAAGAAGGCAGCAATGTCCTCAGCTTCGGTGAAATGGGTATCGGAAACACCTCTTCATCCTCCCTGTGGATGACCTGCTTTACCAGTATTCCTCTGGAACAATGTGTCGGCGCAGGCAGCGGACTCGACAGCGCGGGCATCCGCCACAAATACGAAGTGCTGAAACAGTCTATGGAGAATTACAAAGGCGACGGCTCTCCCCGGGACATCATCCGCTACTTTGGTGGACTGGAAATGGTAATGGCCATAGGCGCCATGCTGCAAGCTGCCGAGCTGAAGATGATTATCCTTGTTGACGGATTCATCATGACCAACTGCCTGCTTGCCGCCGCCAGGCTCTACCCGGAAGTGACGGATTACGCCATCTTCGGACACTGCGGAGACGAGTCGGGCCACAAACTGGTGCTCGACGCCCTGCATGCCCGTCCGCTGCTGAATCTGGGGCTGCGTTTGGGAGAAGGAACAGGGGCCATCTGTGCATATCCCATTGTCGACTCGGCCGTGCGGATGCTCAATGAAATGGATAACTTTGTACATGCCTCCATCACCAAATACTTTTAACATGAACAATGTCTTGGCTGCATTCATAATGCTCACCCGACTGCCCTTCTGGAAAATCAAGGAAGTACCGGCAGAATGTTTCAAGCATGTGGTTCCCTATTGGCCGCTTATAGGCTGGCTGACGGGAGGCGTGATGGCGGCAGTGCTGTGGCTTGCCGGACAGATTATGCCGGTGTCATTGGCATGGATTCTTGCCCTCATCGCACGCCTGCTTGTCACCGGTTGCCTGCACGAAGACGGACTGGCGGACTTTTTCGACGGCTTTGGTGGCGGCACCACCCGAGAACGGACTCTTGCCATCATGAAGGATTCCCACATCGGAAGCTACGGTGTCATCGGATTGATATGCTATTTCCTGCTGTTGCTCCAACTTCATCACCTGCCACTGGGACTTCTCTGCATCCTTGTGCTCAGCGGTGACTGCTGGTCCAAGTTCTGTGCCTCCCAGATTGTCAACTACCTGCCCTATGCCCGGAAAGAGGAAGACAGCAAAAGCAAAACCGTCTACAACCGCATGAGTCGGCACGAGTTACTGGCCGGATTTCTTTGCGGCCTGCTTCCTTTCGTACTGCTGCTGCCTATAAAACTGTGGATTGCCACCCTCTTCCCACTGCTCACCTTCTTCCTGCTCTACCGATTGATGAAGCGACGCCTGCAAGGATATACGGGGGACTGCTGCGGGGCTACTTTCCTGCTATGCGAACTGTCCTTCTACTTGGGAAGCCTTATCCTAATTATAAATTAAAACCAAAAATTAAAGATGGAAGTAATACTCATTCGACACACTTCGGTAGATGTTCCTCCGGGCGTATGCTACGGACAGACCGATGTTCCCCTGAAACCCACGTTTGAAGCGGAAGCCGCCGTGACAGCAGAAAACCTGAAGGCATACCTTCCGTTCGACCACGTCTACACCAGTCCCCTGACCCGCTGCGTGCGCCTCGCCACCTATTGCGGCTATCCCGATGCAGAACGGGACAAACGGATTATGGAAATCAATTTTGGCGACTGGGAGATGAAGCCGTTCGAGCAGAATGAGGACCCACGCCTGCAGGAATGGTATGCCGACTACATAAACGTGGCAGCTACCGGTGGAGAATCTTTTGCTATGCAATACCGGCGTGTCAGCCAGTTTTTGGACGAATTAAAGAAGAAGCCCTATACACGCGTTGCCATCTTCGCACACGGAGGCGTATTAATCTGCGCACAACTCTATGCCGGAATCCTTAAAGCCGAAGAAGCCTTCGACGCATTGACGCCCTACGGCGGCATCGTCCGCATCAATCTCGACAAGGAATAGTGAACGAAATAGTAGGGCCTTCCTCCGCTTCGGTTTGCACCTTGTAGATACCTCCAAAATAATGAATAAAATGGGCATTGATTTCATGGCGAATCAAGCTCGTTTTATTCTCAAAATGTACCTTTGCAAACGGGGCGTTGACCACGTCGAAATAAAGGAGCGGTTTACTCCGGTCGCGTCTGATGCGGATAATCGCCTCATAACGGGAAGTGTCATTCTCTGACGGAGTCAGCAGGCTGACAAGCAATGTATCGAACCACCTCCGGTCCGTCCTTGCAAGCTGTTCCTTGAGATCGGTCTGCAGGCTGACAGACACAGTGCTCTCCCCACGACCGTTCACTTTATCCAGCACCTCACTGCACAACTGAATAACGTCACACTCCTCGTCCTCATACTGAATCTTGCCGGACTCCAAGCGGGACAACTCCAGAATGCTGTTGACATAATTCAGCAGACTTTCCGCATTGGTCTGAATCATCTGTCCGTACTCCTTCTTAGTCTCTTTATCCAGCTCCTCTTTCCCGATCAGCAATTCGGCAAAGCCCACCACCACATTCAGCGGGGTACGTATATCATGGCTGATTTCCGATTTCAGACGCTCCTTCGCGATGTTGTCCGTCTCTGCCTGCAAGGCGGCTTCAGCCGTCTTCTTCTCTACGACAGCAATCTTTCCGGAGACATAGCGCGTATACAGATAGAAAAGCAGCATCAGCAGCAGGCAGACACCCAGGAATATAAATCCTATACGGTAATTCATGTCCTGAATCTTCTGCTTCTCCAGCAACAGCTCGTCAATGTGGTAAATCTCCTTCACCTGCTTCAACTGGTTGGCCGAGAAGGCATTGTTCAGCGAATCCTGCTTGCGTATGAGGTAGCGCCGGGTCTCGATGGCCCCGTCAATGTCCCCCTTGTCATATTGCGTACTCGCCTTGTAGTTTATCAAAGTGGCAAAGGTGGAGACGTAGTTGTTCAGTACCGTAGGGGTCACCTCGTCTATCAATGCGATGCTTTTGTCATACTCATCGGTCTTGGCATAATATTGAAGCTGTATCAACTGGACATTCAGCCAGAAGACGGGATCTACATGCGGCTCAAGCAGTTTCTTTACTTTCTCGATATGCTCGTGCGCCACTGTAAAGTTCTTCTGGTTCATGTAGTGCAGGATATACTTCACTTCGCAGTCAATCTCGAAATTGCTCCAGTTCTTCCGTGTCTCGGGTTCTTTGGAAATGACCGCCTGCAACGTCGTGTCCATTTCATGCAAATAGGGCAGCTTCAGGCTGTCTTTACCGCCATTGCCGTATACCTGGGCAATACGCGACAGTATATCCACCTTCAGGCTGGCCTTTGTCTGGGGAGAGAAATTCCGGTAAGCCTCCAAGAAAGAGTCCAGTGCCTCATTCGGGCGGCTGGACACTCCGTAGGCACATCCCAGACTGTTATACGCTGCTATCATCCCGTTATTGCTATGGCGGAGTTTTGATTCCTCCAACGTCTCCTTAGCCACATACACCGCTTTCTCTATCTGTCTCTTGGAAGCCAGGGCGCGGCTGATGGCAGCCTTCTGCTCCAGATAATAATCGTAAGTGCCTACCTGGGGGACAAAATCCTTCAGCACATCCACCCAATACGACAGACTGTCCGGGTCGTGTTTCTTGTCATAACATGCCGCCAGATAGTAAGCGCCCATATTCTCATAGAAAGCGTTCTTCTGCCGCCGCGCCTCCTCGTACAGACGGGTGGAAAAAGTCATGTTATAGGGAGCATACTGGTGCTTGTAGGCCATGTCACGGAGATACGTCAGCCGGACAAGGGTGGCCGGCAGGGTATCGGCAACCTTCAGGATGCTGTCCTGATACCGGACAGCCCCCGTGTCTTCTGCCAGCAGCGGACAGATATATCCGCAAAACAAAACATGGATGAGAATCAGTATTCGTTTCATTGCGCCGTTCCTCCGTGTAATGCGGGATTATACTTCAAAGGATGCGTAAAACAGAAACGCGCGCCACGGGTGTACCCACTGTCCACCCACAGCTTGCCGTTCATATATTTCACAATCAGTTGGCAGATGGAAAGGCCCAGTCCGCTTCCCTGCACAAAATCATTCAGCTTTTCAAAGCGTTCAAAAATCAAGTGCTGCTTCTCCGGTGGAATGCCGCATCCGGTATCCGTCACGGAGAAAAGTGCCGTACCGGCATCAGCCATCTTCAGTTCCAGCACGATGGAGCCTTGTTCCGTAAACTTGGTGGCATTCACCAGCAGGTTTATCAAGACTTGGCGGAGGCGCGCATCGTCCGTATCCAGCATCAGGACGGACAAATCCGTGTCAAAACGCATTTCAACCTCCAGCTTGCGCGAGGCCATCACGGTCTCCACGACCTCATTACACAACTTCACGGCATCATGCGTGCGGATGTTGAAGGTTATATTGTCATTCTCGAAATCCGAGAAATCCAGAATGTCATTGATAAGTTTCAGCAACTGAAAGGAATTCACCTTGATAATTTCGGAGAACTCCCGGCGCGATTCGTCATCGAACGACTCGTCCTCATCCGTCAGTACCGCCGAGAATCCGACAATGGCATTCAGCGGCGTACGTACCTCATGGCTCATGTTCGAAAGAAACATATTCTTCCGTTGTATGGCTTGCACCGCTTTCTCCTTCATCGCCTCCTGCCGCATCTGGGAACGCTTCAAACGGAATATCTTCTTCCAGCCCAGCACCAGGAGGAATATCAGAAACAGTACGGACACAATGATGCCTGCCAGATAGAAACGCATGGATACAATGCGGTCGCGTTCGTTCTGGTAGGCCAGTTGGTCGGCCTGGAAACGGGTACAGAGCCGGTCTATCTCCTTGGGATAGTTCTTCTCGAACGAAGTCTTGATATACGAAAAGACCTTGCCGTACTGTCCGTAGGCTTCTTCCTTATTTCCCATCTTCACCAGTAAATCCGCCTTTTCGAGCAGAGCTTCCTTGTAGATGTTATGGTTTATCCGGGCATATTCGGTTTGAAGGAAATCATTGTAGGCGGTCAAGGCTGCCTCATGCTCTCCGGTGGCCACCAGATAACGGGCATCTATAATCAGAAGGTATTGCCGTATCTCCGGAATCAGCTGCGTTTCAAGCTGGCCTATCTGTACCAGACAATGGCTGGCAGCTTTCAAGTCACCCTTGAATAATTGGCAGGAAGCATTG
This sequence comes from Bacteroides sp. AM32-11AC, assembly GCF_003603515.1. Classification (NCBI taxonomy): domain Bacteria; kingdom Pseudomonadati; phylum Bacteroidota; class Bacteroidia; order Bacteroidales; family Bacteroidaceae; genus Bacteroides; species Bacteroides sp. AM32-11AC. The sequence continues at coordinate 197,972 of NZ_QTNH01000010.1, forward strand.
GAGATGTGACGCATGGCCAGCTCCAGCGGAGAAAGCCGGTCTTCCGGATAGAGGTTCAGACGTGCAAGATAACGCGAGGCACCGTTTACATTCCGTATGCGCAGGTTATAATCTATCAGTTCCACCAGTAGCATACGGATATGCACATCCTCCCCGTCCATCCCATCCAGCAGTCTCAAGGACTCTTCATAAGCGACACCGGCTTCCCGGAGCCTGCCGGTATAGCTGTACACCTCTCCCATGGCATTCAGCGCAAGGGCATTGCCGAAGGGGTAGGCAAGCGCGCGGGCTTTGGAGTACATCTGGTCGCTCTGGGCAATAGCCATACGGATTTCTCCACGGAAAAGGGAGGATTTTATAAGTATTCTTTCCAGTTCGAAATAGGTGTAATAGCGCTGGGATTCATCCAATTGGGACAAAAGGCCGTCGGCATTCAGCGAGTCACACTCCTCCCGGGTCAGATAGTCGAAACCGAGGCTGTTGTGAAAAGTGGAGATGACCTCATGGACTATACTTTCCTTTTCTTTAGTCCAAGAATCCGCTTTATCTGTTGCCGATGCAATTATTGTGCTCCCGAACCAAATAAAGAAAAGGAATATATATAGTTGCTTTATCCTCATTTATAAGACTTTGTCTGCTTTAAAAGTTACATTTTTAATGCAACGCGGTCTTGCAAAGATATTATATCTTTTTGGAACGGACAAAGAATCAGTTAAAATAACAACATTTTAAAAACAAAAGGAAGCCAAGGTCGATGTCACTATTACGGCAACTACCATCCACCACTCCACACGCCGGTTGATGCGGACAGCCACACGCATATCTTCTGTCTTCAGAGGCCGTTCATTAGAACCGATATAAGGTTTCCATACCTCCTCGCCGAAATAGTTGTGCGGCCCCCCGAAACGGCAATTCAAAATACCGGCAAGGGCGGCTTCCGGATAACCGGAATTGGGACTGGCATGCTGGCTGCCATATCTGCCCACAAAAGCAAACAAGGAAAGGCGACCGGAAACCAGTACCATCAGAAAGGCTGTCAGACGAGCAGGAATATAATTGGCAACATCATCCAGACGGGCGGCGAAACAGCCGAACCGACGATAGCGCTCGTTCTTGTAGCCGACCATGGAATCCAACGTGTTCACCATCTTATAGGCAAGCATGCCCGGAACTCCCAACAGCAGATACCAGAATAAGGGAGCAACGACCCCGTCACTCAAATTCTCTGCCAAAGTCTCCAATGCCGCGGTTCTCACCTCCTGCGCCGAGAGCGCAGACGTATCACGCCCAACGATACGTGCCACTTGCATCCTCCCTTCCTCCAAGGAACGGTCCACCGCCTTGAACACCATACGCACCTCGCGAACCAGCGTAGTGCCCGCCAAGCAATAGAATATCAGCAATATTTGCACCGTCAGAAGCATGCCCGGAGAAAAGAGTGCCGCCAAGCGGAGCAACAAAAGCGTAATGACATATACCCCCAAGACAAGAGACACCGCCACAAACGCACCTTTCAGGAAACGCGAATCGCCCCGGTTCAACCGGTGCTCACAGAAAGAAATGGCTTTGCCGAAAGCCACCACCGGATGGGGTAGCCACGCCGGGTCGCCCAGCCAATGGTCGAGCAGCCAGGCAGTGAGAAGCGGCAGGTTCAAGTTGAAGGCGACACCCAAAAGTATAAGCACATCTTCTTCCATCGGTTATTCCTCCTCAAGCCATTGTCCTATTGCTTTTACAAGCCTGTCATTCTCCTCCCGGCTCTGGGCGGCTATACGGAAGAAATGCTCATTCAGTCCGTCGAAGTTGGAGGCGTCCCGAATCAAGATACCATGCTCCCCTGCCAGATAGTCTTTCAAAGCGGAAGCCCTACCCATACGGAGGCACACCAGCATGAAATGGGTTTCGGTGGCCCATACCTCCAGTCCTCCCAATGCCTCGAGCGCACTGCGCAGGCGGGCAGCCTCTTGCAAGTAAGACGCCACATCCAGCGGATTGGGAACATCATGTTCCAGCAGATGGAGCCCTGCCTCAATGGCAAGCTGGTTGACCGACCAGGGCATACGGTTGGTACGCAGACGGTGCAGCAGGTGGGGGGCGCCGGTGACATATCCCAGTCGCAGACCGGGAACGGCATAACGCTTGGTCATGGAGTGCAGCAGCAAGACGTTGGGAAACTCCGCAGCCTCGGCAGCAGAGAAAAGCGGACGCAAGGTGAAAAACTCGTAGGACTGGTCGATGACGAAACAGACCTGCGGATTATGACTGATAAGTGTTGCCAGATATTCCTTCTCCACAACCGTTCCGGTAGGGTTATTGGGATTGCACAGCCACAGCATGCGCACCTCTTCCGGCAAGCGATACCCCTCGCTCTCCGCAGGAAGCCGGTAGAGGGAAGTGACCCGATGGCCGTGCATGCGGCAGGCATCGGCATATTCACTGAAAGTGGGCTGCACAATGGCGGTGTTTGTCCCGCGGAAAGTCTGTGCGGTAAGATAGATGGCTTCGGTAGCTCCGTTCGTCACGCACACTGCCTCGGCAGGAAGACGGTGGCAGCGGGCAAGGCAGGCCTCAAACGTGTAAGGCTCCGGTTCGGGATAGTTGCCGATGCCGTCAATCCGGGCACACAGATGCGCCTTCAAGGCAGAGAGGTCTACCCTGCTGTAAACGTTCGAGCTGAAGTTTGCCGTAATGGGACGGCTGTATTTATAGGAATCGTCTCCGTGTCCTTCAATCATGGTTCTTTGTCAATATTTGGTAGATAAGCGGCAGGTTGACGTGGCGGCGCACGTGCTCGGCAAGCCTATCGTATTGTTCTTCTTTGAATGTATGGTAATCGAAAGCGCCGGCATTCCCGGACAGTTTGTCTGCAAAAGGCGCAAGCAGGAAATCTATGAATTCCGGATTGTCGAGAATGCCATGAATATAGGTCCCCATGCAGGTGGAGTCCACGCAGTAACCGTCGGTAGAGCCGTTCTCCAAAAGATTCAGGGGAGAATCGGGAGTACCTTCCACGGGGGTGGTCACTCCCATATGGATTTCATAACCCTGCATTAATGAAGAATGGAGAGTGGAAGATGGAGAATGGGGACTGCACAGACCGAACTTCACCTGGCGGGTCACCTTCTCTCCCGACATGCGGGTACTGATGGGCAACAGCCCCAGTCCGGGCAGGCGTTCAATGTCCCCCTCCACATGCTCAGGGTCGAGCACCTCCTGCCCCATCATCTGATAGCCGCCGCAGATACCCATCACGGTGGCACCTTCACGGTGGGCACGGATGATGGCAGCCGCCACACCGTTACGGCGTAATTCGTAAAGGTCATCAAGCGTGCTCTTGGAGCCGGGCAGCAGGATGACGTCGGCCTTTGCCAGCTCATCCACATTGTTGGTATAGAACAGATGTACGCGCGGGTCACGCTCCAGCACATTGAAATCGGTGAAGTTACTGAGGTGGCGCAGCAGGATGACGGCGATGTTCACCTTTCCCTTCTCGGCACGGACAGACTTTGCGGCAAGCGCCACGGAGTCTTCTTCTTCAATGTAGATATCACGGTAGTAAGGCACCACCCCGACAACGGGAATGCCGCAAAGCTCCTCCAGCATCGTAATGCCCGACTCGAAGAGACGTATATCCCCCCGGAACTTGTTGATAAGAATTCCTTTAATTCGCTCCCGCTCATGGGGACGAAGCAACATCAGCGAACCGTAGACGCTGGCAAACACACCGCCACGGTCAATGTCGCCCACAAGAATTACATCGGCTCCGGCATGCAGGGCCATCGGCAGATTGACAAGGTCGGTATCCCGCAGATTGATTTCGGAGATGCTTCCCGCGCCTTCCAGCACGACGGGATTATAGCGGGCGGCAAGGCGGTCGTAGGCAGCACAAACCTCCCGGCGCAGTTCGTCGCGTCCTTCCTTGCGGAAATAATCATAAGCATTGCGGTTGCCGATAGGACGCCCGTTAAGAACAACCTGCGAGGTATGGTCCGACTGTGGTTTCAGCAGTAGCGGATTCATGTCCGTGTGGCAAGGCACTCCGGCGGCTTCTGCTTGCACAGCCTGGGCACGGCCTATCTCCAGCCCTTCGGGAGTGGCAAATGAATTGAGCGCCATATTCTGTGCCTTGAACGGTGCGGGCTGATAGCCGTCCTGCTTGAAGATGCGGCAGAAGGCGGCAGCAATGATGCTCTTTCCCACATCACTGCCCGTCCCGGCAAACATAATCGGATGAAGTTTCTCCATAAATTCCACTTTAGCGAATGCAAAGATAGTGCAAATCCGAATATCTCTCCCATTCATAAGCCATATCTTCGGAAACTATTCCTATATTTGTAACGTTCTATTCAAAAAGATGACTACTGAACAATTCCCACCTCCTCTTGTTTAGAGAAACAAGAACCCCTAAACCGAACGAACTTATGAATAATCTATCATGCCGGAGATTTTTTCCGGTTGCTGCCTGCGTGCTGCTTGCCATCGGTGAAGTGGCTGCACAAACCTCCCTTCCCCTTAGCTTCGGTGATGCCCTAAGGCAGATGCAAAACGGCAACCGCAGCCTGAAAATAGCTGACAAGGGAATTGAAGCCGCCCGTGCGGAACGTGACAAACTGAATGCCCTCTGGTACCCCTCCCTGCAAGGTGCCGGTACGTTCGTGCATCTTTCCGAAAAGATAGAGGTAAAACAGCCCCTTTCCCAGTTCACCGACCCGGCAAAGGACTTTGTGCACAACATCGTGCCGGACGACCAATTCATCAGCAGCATACTCGACCAGATAGGCTCCCATACCCTTGCCTTTCCACTGGCTCCACGCAACCTGACTTCCGTCGGCCTGACCGCCGAATGGGTCGTATTCTCCGGCGGCAAGCGCATCCGGGCCTCGAAGATAGGCAACACCATGATAGACATTGCCCGCGAAAACCGGGGACAGACCGATGCCACGCAACGCACCCTGCTGGCAGAAAGCTACTTCGGGCTGAAACTTGCGCAAGAGGTAGTACGCGTGCGGCAGGAGACTTACAACAGCCTGCAACGCCATTACCAGAATGCCCTTAAACTGGAAGCTGCCGGCATGATAGACAAGGCAGGCCGGCTCTTTGCCCAAGTGAATATGGATGAAGCTGCCCGTTCACTGGAGGCTGCCCGGAAGGAGGCCTCCGTCGTACAAAGTGCCCTGCGCACCCTGCTCAACCTGCAAGACACATGCAGCATCCATCCTACTTCGGAGCTTTTCATCAACGACCAACTGCCCGCTAAAGAGGAGTTCCTGCAAGCCATGCGGGTGGAGAACTACACCGTGAACCAACTGCAACTGCAGTCACAGATTGCCCGCCAGCAGCTCCGCATCGACCAGAGCGGCTACCTGCCGGACATCGCCGTATTCGGCAAGCAGACCCTCTATGCCCACGGCATACAAAGCAATCTTGTCCCCCGCACCATCGTAGGTGTGGGCTTCACCTGGAACCTGTTCGACGGACTGGCGCGTGAGAAGCGCATCCGCCAGTCGAAGATAGCCCAGCAAACCCTCGCCTTGGGACAAGAAAAAGCCAAAGAAGACCTGAGCGTAGGCATCGACAAGCTCTACACCCAACTGCAAAAGGCACAAGACAACGTACGCGCCCTGAATACCACCATCGAGCTGAGCGAAGAGCTGGTGCGAATCCGCAAGAAATCCTTTGCCGAAGGCATGGCAACCAGTACCGAGGTCGTAGATGCGGAAACGATGCTGGCAACCGTCCGCGTGGCGCGTCTGGCAGCCTACTACGAATATGATGTGGCACTGATGAACCTGCTGGCTATCTGCGGAACGCCGGAACGGTTCGAGAAATATTTCGAGACAACTTATTAAAACCTACCCTTTATGAAAATCAATAATAAAAGCATCAGCATTGCATTCGTCATTATCCTGGCTGCAACGGTCATCATTTCACTTGCCGGCATGTTACTCATGAGCCGGCAGCCCCTGGTCCTGCAAGGACAAGTGGAAGCAACGGAAATACGTATCAGCGGAAAGCTACCCGGACGTGTGGACTCCTTCCTCGTACAAGAGGGCGACTGGGTGAAGGCAGGCGATACGCTTGTCGTCATCAACAGCCCCACCATCGAAGCCAAATACCGCCAGGTGAATGCCCTGGAGCAGGTGGCCCAGGAGCAGAACAAGAAGATAGACGCCGGTACCCGCCGCCAGATTGTGGCCACCGCCCGGCAACTCTGGAACAAGACGCAGAGCGACCTTGCCCTCGCCAAGACCACTTACCAGCGCATTGTAACGCTTTATAAGGACAGTGTCGTCACCTCCCAGCGGCGTGACGAGATGGAAGCCATGTACAAAGCCGCCCAAGCCGCCGAACGTGCCGCCTACGAGCAATACCAGATGGCCGTGGACGGAGCGCAGAGCGAGGACCGCGCCTCGGCCCGCAGCCTGGTGGAAGCGGCGCGAAGCACCGTCGATGAAGTCTCCTCCCTCCTCGTCGACTCCCGCCTGACTGCTCCCGAAGACGGCCAGATAGCCACCATCTTCCCCAAACGCGGAGAGCTGGTGGCCCCCGGCACTCCCATCATGAGCCTTGTCGTGATGGACGATGCACACGTGGTACTGAACATACGCGAGGACCTGATGCCGCAGTTCAAGATGGGAGGCACTTTCCGTGTCGATGTCCCCGCCATCGACGGCAAGGACATTGAATTCCGCATCTATTACATCAGTCCGCTGGGCAGCTTCGCCACCTGGAAATCCACCAAACAGACGGGCAGCTATGACATGCAGACGTTCGAGATACACGCACGTCCCACACAGCAGGTAGAGGGATTGAGACCGGGGATGTCCGTACTTTTAAAAATGAAGAATGAAAAATGAAAGATAAAGAATTTGGCTGCGCAATGAAAGCGCTTCGCATGGTTATCCGTCGCGAATGGCACCGCATGACCTCCCGCCGGCTATACCTCGGCGTCTGCGTCGTGCTACCCTTACTCTGTCTGTTCTTCATGGCCACCATCTTCGGAAACGGACAGATGGAGAACATTCCCGTGGGTATCGTCGACCTGGACAACACTGCCACTTCGCGCAATATCTCCCGGCGCATCTCTGCCGCCCCCACCTTCCGTGTGACGGAGCACTTCACCGACGAAGCCGACGCCCGCCGGGCATTGCAACAGAAGGACATATACGGCTACCTCGTCATCCCGCCCCGCTTCGAACAGAAGGCGGTGACGGGAACTGGCGCAACGCTCACCTATTATTACCACTATGCCCTTCTTTCGGTAGGCAGCGAGCTGATGGCGGCGTTCGAGAATACGCTTGCCCCCGTGGCGCTCTCGCCCATCGTGATGCAGGCCGAAGCTCTGGGAGTCAGCGGAGAACAGATACAGACCTTTCTGCTCCCCGTAGAAGCCAGTACCCATCCCCTCTACAATCCGGACATGGACTACTCCATCTACCTGAGCCAGCCTTTCTTTTTCGTACTGTTCCAGATACTCATCCTGCTCACCACCGTCTACTCCATAGGCAGCGAACTGAAATTCGGCAGCGTCGGCGAATGGCTGGAGACGGCACGAGGCAATATCCTCACTGCCGTAGCAGGGAAACTGCTGCCCTATACCCTCATCTTCTCGTCCATCGGTATCCTGGCAAACTATGTACTGTTCGGCCCGCTACATATCCCCCTCGCTGGCAGTCTGTGGCTGATGAATGCAGTGACCGTGCTCTTCATCATCGCTACCCAGGCATTGGCGGTCTTTATCTATTCTGTCTTTCCCAAGATTGCCTATATCATCAGTGTAGTATCCATGGTGGGGTCGTTGGGGGCTACGCTGTCCGGAGTCACGTTTCCCGTTACAGCCATGTATGCGCCCGTGCATGCGGCCTCCTACCTCTTCCCCGTGCGGCACTTCACGGAGGCAGCACAAGCCATGATTTACTTCGATGCAGGGTTTGCCTACTTCTGGCAGTCGGTAGCTACACTCTTCATCTTCCTATTGGCAGCACTGCTGATACTGCCATTGCTGAAATGGTGGATAAAAAAAGAGATAAGGGAAGAAGCAATCTCCGCCTCCCCATCACCTTGCCCACCTACCGCATTGTCAACAGCTTCCGTCATCCGCCACGAGTGGCATGCCATCGCCACCAATCCCGCCATCCTGCTCGTGCTGGCAGGCGGTATCTTCCTCTACGGACTGCTCTACAACTACATGTACGCCCCCAACCTGGTGCGCAAGGCTCCCGTCGCAGTGGTAGACCTCTCCCACTCCGCCCTCAGCCGCGAATACATCCGACTGCTCGACGCCACTCCCCAGACCGCCGTCTACGGCCAGACACCCAACATCCTCGAAGCCCGCCAATGGATGAAGCAGGGCGACGTGGCAGGCATCCTTTACCTGCCTGCCGACTTCGAGGCACGTGTGGCACGGGGCGAGACTTCGGTCTTCGTACTCTATGCCGCCACGGACGCTTTCCTCAACTTCAAAGGACTGCAAGAATCCAGTGCGCGCGTCATGCTTGCCGTGAACGATGCCCACCGCATGGAGGGCACCGTATTCCTACCTCCACAAGGACTGCTGGCAGTGGCTTCGTCCGCTCCCGTCAGCGTGTCCGGCACGGCGCTCTACAACTATACAGAGGGCTACGGTTCCTATCTGATTCCCGCCGTCCTAATTGTCATCATCTTCCAAACGATGCTGATGGTGATTGCCATGCTGACGGGCGAGGAAGCGGAAGCCCGAAGAAAAGGAATACGGCTGATGCGTGCCGACTCATTGAAGGATACATTACGGATTGTCGGAGGCAGGACCTTCGTATACTTCATGCTCTACGTGGTGTTTTCCCTATTCCTGCTGGGACTGCTGCCGCATCTGTTCAGTATCCCCCACATCGGCAGCGGAGGAGACATCGTCACAATGATGATACCCTTCCTGCTGGGCACCAGCTTCCTTGCCCTGGCCATCTCCCGCTGGTTTACAGACTCCGAAGCGCCGCTGCTGATGATAGCCTTCTTCTCTGTGGGCTATATCTTCCTTTCGGGCGTGTCCTATCCGCTGGAGCTGATGCCGTGGTATTGGCAGACAGCCCACTATCTGTTTCCGGCAGGTCCTGCCGTACTTGCTTTTGTAAAACTGAATTCAATGGGTGGAACGCTGGCCGACGTATGGCCGCAGATGTTGACGATGTGGATACAAGTATTGGTCTATGGAACTTTGGCGCTCTGCACTACACGCCACCTCTACGGAAAAGGAAAAGTGAAGGCATAAAAAAAGGCTATCTATCCCAGACAGCCAATCTTTTGTTAACCTTAAATCTAATACTATGAAAAACACATTGCAAATATACGGACTCCTCCGAATTCTCCAAAATTTCAGCTCATAACGGTCTTATTTATAACATGGTTTAATAGGAATATGCCGTTGTTAACAGATAGAGGCTGGTCAAATAAGAAATTTTCACTATCTTCATCCCCAAAATCGAACATCATAACTAAAGAATATTTTGCCATGATTCATACCATACTCGATACAGACCTTTACAAATTCACCACCTCGTATGCCTACATCAAATTGTTTCCCTATGCCATGGGCACTTTCAGCTTCAAGGACAGAGACGACACCGCCTATACGGACACGTTTCTGAAGGAACTGCAAAAGGCGGTGGACAGCCTGGCACAGACCGTACTTACTGCCGAAGAGCTGGAATACATGACCCGCCACTGCCGTTTCCTGCCGAGGGTCTATTGGGAGTGGCTCTCCTCCTTCCGCTTCCAGCCGGAGAAGGTAAGCATCCATCTGGACGAGGACCGGCACTTGAACATTGAAATCACGGACTATCTGTACAAGGCCACCCTTTACGAAGTCCCCCTGCTTTCCATCGTATCCGAAATAAAGAACCGTTCTTTGGGAAACGTGGCCGACATGGACGGCATACTCTGCAAACTGTCCGAAAAGGTGGCACTCTCCAACCGACACCAGCTATATTTTTCAGAGTTCGGCACCCGGAGACGCTTCTCGTTCGAGGTACAGGACAAAGTCATAGACCGTCTGAAGGAAACCGCCGAATACTGTACCGGGACTTCCAACTGCCACTTCGCCATGAAATACGGCATGAAGCCTATGGGGACGCATCCGCATGAATGGTTCATGTTCCATGGCGCACAGTTCGGCTACAAACACGCCAACTACATGGCCTTAGAAAACTGGGTGAACGTGTACGACGGCGATTTGGGCATCGCACTGTCCGACACCTACACCTCTGGCATCTTCCTAAGTAACCTGAGCCGCAAGCAGGCAAAGCTATTCGACGGTGTACGCTGCGACTCCGGCGATGAATTCGACTTCACCGACAAACTTGTTGCCCGCTACCGCGAACTGGGCATCGACCCTACCACTAAAACCATCGTCTTCAGCAATGCGCTCGACTTTGGCAAGGCACTCGACATCCAGGAGCATTGCAGGGGCAAAATCCGCTGCTCCTTCGGCATCGGCACCAATCTGACGAATGATACCGGATTCAAGCCCTCCAACATCGTAATGAAACTGACGCAATGCAAGATGAACGTCAACCAGGAATGGCGCGAATGCGTGAAGCTGTCCGACGATGCAGGAAAGCATATCGGCAGCGAAGCGGAAGTACGGGCATGTCTGTATGATTTAAGGCTCGGACAGCAAATAGAACCCCTATGCTGAAAACAGCTTCCCGGCGGTTAGCGATAAGTGCTTACTGTCTTTTCCTTTTGTAGGCAAACTCTTGCCATTTCTCCTCCGGCCAGTCCTGCCGCTGCATCTCCATGCGGGCCATGACGAAGAACAAGTCCGAAAGGCGGTTGATGAAGCGCAGAATATCCTCGTTCACGGGGTCTTGGCGATGGAGTGTCCACAAACGGCGTTCGGCACGGCGGGCCACGGTACGGGCAAACTGCAGTTGGGCTGATATGGGAGTGCCACCAGGCAAAAGGAAGTAGCCGTTGTCCGTCAGCAAGACGGTCATGGCATCCATCTCCTGCTCACAGCGTAGCGTGAGCTCTGCGGCAGAAAGCGGATTAGGATTTACCACTCCCGAGGGAGTGGCCACATGGCTCATTACCACCATCAGTTCCCGCTGGACAGCATGCAGCAACTCCTGCCAGGCATCTTTTGCCGCCAGCATGGAGCGCACGATACCAATCACGGCATTCAATTCATCAAGACATCCGTTTGCCTCGATACGGATGTCATCTTTCGGCACACGCGCGCCACCATGAATACCCGTTGTTCCTTTGTCTCCAGTTTTGGTATAGACTCTTTTCATTCTCTATTTGATAAGGAACTGTGCCCACTGCGGGATTTCCTCTACATATTGTTTGAAGAGGGTCCCGTTTACAGTGCGGAACAATAATCGAGGAATTTGATTTTCTATTGAATTATCGTAGACATATACCCTATCAACCAAGGATATTGCTTTGCCTATATTCAATAACGATTTATAATAACGGGAAATAATTTTGGAAATGGGAACTTCATGCCCTCCATTCAAATAGCGCTGTGTAATACGCCGTACATTTATCTCAGGATTATTTGTACAGACAAAAAAAATGCGAATAAAAAATCCTGCTTTTTTTGCTTCTTCAACAAATGCAAGTTTTTCGTCTGAGGAAAAGACTGTTTCAAATACAAAATCTTGCCTTTTCCTTAAACACTCATAACGCATTTTAGTCGCCAATTCTGCTGCCTTCAATACTGCAACGGGAGAATTCCAATCACCATATTGTTCTTGCGCTATATTATCAGGATTAATGTAAAGGCTATTTTCTGCCCATTCATTATGAAGCAGTTGCACTGTCGTAGAAGTTTTACCCGAACCATTCGGACCAGCTACTATACAAAGTGTCGGATTTTTTTCGTTCATCACATGGATATATCACTTACATTTTTAGCTCTATATGCTTTCAATTTTTCTCTCACCTCTTGCATTCTCCGCTCCAATTCTCTTTTTGCCTTGCGAGAACTTTCACGGGCCGCAACAGCCACTTGTTCCATCAAAGCATGCAGTTGTTCATCAGTAGGGTCTTCCAAAGAAGACAAGCGATAAGTATTCAGTTTCATAATCATAATATATTTAAAACAAAGATACTCCACTATTTCGAGAACACAAACGAAATTACATAAAATATCAATGCGCTATCCGGACTTTTTCATAATGAATTCAAACTTGGATTAGAACTGTTTTTAATCAAGGAATGATTAAAAAGCAAAAAACGGCCGGACATGCCATGCAGAAGTCTTATTATATCCTTGTAAGCAAACCCTTTCCCACTTATATAAGGGATCATCAATATGCCAGAGAAGCATCCAGCTTCTATCTTTATCATATTGAGAACTGCAACTGAAACCAAGTCTGTAGTTCACGTTAAACTGCGGTAACGATTTACCAACTTTGGATAACTGTCCTTCTAATTTATCTAACGTTTCCTGTCCCCACTTTTCATCTTGTAAACCATTACCGGTATTGTGCTGGAAGTTTTCCGGAGATCTTCCACAAATATTCACCAATACATCAAACCATTGCCCTATGCTTGGCAGAAACCACGGACTACGTTCGATCCCATCCGGCACCTTATTGCTGTTATTGTAAGTTTTCACCAGATAAAAAGCACGACAGTCGCTTACAAAAGATGCATCACCCTCATGATTTGCCAGCATTTGTAAAGTTTCAGAGTACCCGTTCATGTTATTCTTAATTCTGCTAAAATCATGCTTTGACTTCACATCAGCTATTGATATTGTATCAATATCCGCTTCGATTAAATCCATCGGTCCCCAATTCCCTTCTTTCAAACTATCCAACATCATCACATAGGCATGATTCCATCCTTTTTTATTACACCTCTCGTCTGTCATCCTTTCCGGATCGCAAGTAATTACCATTCCGATAGCATTTTCATAATCATAGATTTTCCCATCTTCTTCCAACTTCCCGTTTCCGGGATGTACTTCTATTCTTTTATCGATTTCGTTCTGAAAGACAAAATCCCCGGAATAAAGCTTTCTTTCTATACTTCCTTTACCGGGTACGGGACTAATAACCTTCAAGGTATAGCATTTTCCAGAAGTAAAACTGATGGAGCTGCCCGAATAATTTATCTTTATATTCGTATCATCTCTGCCATCGGTAGTCATATAGTTTCCGGTAACCCGTGCATTTGCTTGCGGCGGAACAATGGCACAATATTTCAAAGAATCTATCTGATATGGAGTAATACCGTTCAGACTCACATTAATAGCCGCCGAGTCTGTTCCTAAAACCCTCGATTCCCTATGGTAAACAAAGCCTGCTTTTTCTGGTGCAAAACAACCTACGTATACTTGCGGTTGCAACACAAGCAATGCAAACTGGTGTTGAAACAGCAAGTTCAGGATTATTCCGGAAGAATTGTCAATAGCAGGTACGCCGGTGGCAACCAACAAATCGCTGACAATATGCTTTTCTGTTGTGGACTGGTCCTTCGCAGGTTGCAGTTTTTCATTCCCGGTCAGTGAAGCAATAGCTCCGTCCATACCTTTTGAGAGATCTATTGTGATATTCTTCCTATATGGATAGTAAGCGACATAACTCACTCCATCATACCAATAAAGTGTACCATTTCCCACCGGATTCCAACTGCCGCTTGACATATTGTAAACCAATTTGGCATTATCAATATTATCCATTATAGCACCGTCCTTTATGGCAAAAACACCAATCGAATCACCATCGACAAACTCCATTTTAAAATGTTCGTCCCTTACAGAGGTACGTGTAGAGGACTTTCCTGCATTGGAGAGCTCTTCAAAATCAGCGACTATAGCCCGGACTGTAAAGGGTACTCCCTCACAGCACTCCTTCATACCTCCATTGTTTGCTTCGTATTCGTCAGTGCATGCACTACACACTAAAAGGATGCCCCAAAAGACTATTCCAGTGAAAAATTTCATATATCTTTTCATATTATCTTACTTTAAACAGATTGGCATCTTTTTGCGAAGTCCAGAATTACCCCGTCAGGTCAATCAGTCTCTTGTTTTGCTTCCGTTCCAATAACTGTCTCGGTTTCAGCATTCTCTTCCCATGATACGGGACCGTTCTCCGGTATCACAGTAATTGCCTTTCGTGCTATACCTATAGTATAGCTGACGGTCCTTCCCGAAGCCCAATTATCAGTCAGAGGCAAAGACTGGTTTTCCATACTGACAGTTTGAACAACAAGAGCATTATTACTATCTTTGGCCGTATATTGATAAGAAATATTGAACTTACTTCCTGCCCCGGCAGGAAGCAGAAAGAAGGTTGCAAGCAGTTTCTTTTCTTCTATAATTGTATCCGGTACCGGAAAACTTATTATACCGGTGGTAAAGTTTTCCTTTTCATCAGCCGATGGATATGTCCACTTCCAGCCTATGTCACTATCTGCTGTAGGATTATAATAGGTAAGCAATCCACTCTTCATTCCCGTAATTGAGAAGGAAGTTACTGACTTTCCCTCCGTATTATCATTACTTTTTATATAGACATTGACCTTGGTCAGTGTATGGTGCAGTTTGAAAGTTACATTACCATTGTTTTGATTCATTACCGGAGTTGCGGCAAGAAAATCTATCTGATTATTTACAGCTATCGGAACGGTATACCCCAACACCGGAAATCCGCTTGCCGTTCCTTCATCCTGAAAAGAGAGGTAACCATTTTCCACTTCATTCACGTAAGGGGCATAAGCAAAGAAACTGATTTTATCCGTGGTGGAATTGTCCGGCCAAAACTTGACCGGACTATAAGACCATGTTCCCTCATCCTGTTGTTTTTCCACAAGCTGGTTATACATAAAATTCGGTATGGCAGTATTCTCGTTGAATTTTCCATGTGTAAAATATGCAAACACTCCCACATTCTTAAGTTCACCGGCAGTGGCAAATTTCCCGGTTCCCCTCGTCATTGTAATAACTCCAGAAAAGCCGATAGGAAGATTCTCCTGCGGAAGTCCGTTCTTACTTTCTTCCCCACTGCATGCTCCCAACAACAAAAGTAATGCAAGGAGGATGCTACACAACCGCTTCATCCCTATATCTTCTGCTTTTCCTTTCATACTCCTTCTACCTAAATGTTACTTTCCCCATTACTGGTCCATCCCGTCATATTGTCATCAACAGCAATACTGATAGCATTCATCTTGATGGTCAACACGTAAGTATGCTGTGTCCCTTTTTTAAAAGTTCCTTGCGGCAATTTGACTTCTTTATCCGTCACAGTACTTGTCAGATTACTACTATCATTCACCTTTGTCACAACATCATAACTAATCTTTAGGCTCAAATCCCCTTCCTTGGCTGTACCGTTTTGGTTATTCACAGGAATGAAATAAAGAGCTTCCTTTTCTGAGAACAAAGCTGTTGCATCGGTATTACTACTCACGTCGACAGCACTCTTCTTATACCCCCATTGGTCAATGCCTGTTCTATTCACAAACTCACTAAGGTCTTGCTCAGCCGAAAAATAGGATGCGGAAGGTGAGATGGCATTCCAAGCATCAGTACCGAAATCATAAACCGCTTTGTTGTAAAGTATTCCACTTCCCGGAGACAGTTTTAATCCTGTTACAAAGATTCTTGTTTCAGCGCCCAGATTCACGTCCGGCTTCACCTTGACATTGGCTATTTGGGTAAGCACATGGCTGAATTTAAACTGGACTGTTCCTTTGTTACCGACATTGCTCTCAGAAGTCAAGTCTTTTATGGTAGTACGGCAATCCGTTACTAAATCCACCATATCTTTCCAATTATTTGAAGTTTTTACTTCAAAGGTGATTTTAGGAGCCTCTTTATCACTTTGTGCCGATAAAATTATTTTTTGGTCTGTTCCCTCTCCCGGATTGGATTCATAAGGTGCATAAGCGAAGAAAGTTATTTTATCATCATTCGTCGGCCAAAAACGCAGAGAAGCATACCCCCAACTACCGGAAGTCCATGTAGCATGTTCATTATACATAAAATCGGGTGTTGTACTCGCTTTCTCACTATCCCATCCTTCCTTGCTTGTTTTATAGGCAAAAATACCGAAACCGGCATCCGCTTCTTTCAGCGTGGACGTAGTGGTTTCCGTTCCTCTGGTCTGTACTCCCGTATATACATCCAAACCGATTGTCCGGTCTGCATCCGGATTTATCTCCGTAACTTCATTTTGCGAGCAACCGGCTATCGTCAGCGCTGCCATTGCCATCAATAAACTTTTCGTTCCCATCTTCTATTCATTTTTTCAATTAATATTAATTATGTCCTCAAATATCTATATCACTGTTCACTTCATCCTCCCAGTCATCCACGTTGGCGTCAAAACCCGAACTTCCTTCAACTTTCACATTCGGTACTTTTTTTTCGCACGTCATGTCGATGAAAATGCTCATTCTTCCATCTCCTTCTTCCAACTGGCTTATTTTCAGATCATCAAAACTTTCTTCAAATGTGGTTTTCCCGTCCACCAATTCTGCTCTCAAATGCAGGTTATGTGAAATCTCCGTATCAAAACCAAACACGCTGATAGAGGCGCTTAGTGTTCCGTCCGTCGCCGATCCGGAATTATAAACGGGATTACCGAGACAAAACTCCTGCGCCACAGTCTTTTCTGAAATCTGTCCCGAAGCGAGAAACACAGATTCTGCAATACCATCCAATTTACAAGTGGCATTACGTATATTGTTCATTCCTTTAATACAATACTTCGTTAAATTTCATGCTGCATCAGCAGCGAATC
>NZ_QTNH01000011.1:0-136016 GCF_003603515.1 Bacteroides sp. AM32-11AC
GGAAGCACACAAAAGATAAGCAGCATCACGCCACCGGCAACCATAGCTCCAACTTTATCCATCACCTTTTTCCATCCTTTCCCGTCATTCCGGTCAGAGCAGAGAATCTCCCCCCTCTTGGTCAGCCATTGATGCAGACAGACCGGAAGTATCATGGCCAAATAGCCGGAATAAGGCCCCGGATTGAAGAAAGAACCTGTCAATACATACAAGGAATGGTTGGACACAGCATAACCATAAAGCTGCCTCAATCCCCAAACAGCCTCAATGCCCCCCAGCATTACCAATACCCACGAAACCGGTATAAAAAGAAAATACCTTTTTTCCATCATCAATCCAGCCATCAACAGACATCCTGCAACTACCAATGCACTTTTATCGAAATAGAGCCATTGCCCTATAACATCAGCTACAGGAAGTCCGGAAGAAACGTTACATGCCAAAGACAATAAAACTATACAAGCAATGTAGACCAAACTTCCAGTCAATAGATTACGTACATTATTCATTCTATCTATCAAATATTCAAAGTATTCTATAATTCACCAAAAGATTTGTTTCCCGTCTTTATATTCAAAAATCCGTTCATCTTTACCGGCTGTGTGATTCTTCAGATAAAATAAAGCACCTTGAAACCCTGAATAGACAATAGAATCTGACACAGCCATTTGCCGCCCGACAGAATTCCATTTTCCTCCACCCCAATAAAACAATTCATACAAATTACCTTTATAAATAAAATTCACCTCATTACGAGGAGTATACACCACCTTCTCCACACGATGGGGACTTCCAAAGTCCATCCCGGTCCATCCTCCATCCGGATGTATATAATCAAATGAAGTATCCGGATTACCGTCAAATGCGTTCAAATATTCATGTGTATTGTCTTCAAAACTTCCCGGAGTACCTATGATTTCCCCATATAGAGGTATGGTATCTTCCGTATTCTCATAAAAAGCCAGTTCCGAGATATTACAGAAACATCCGTCAGCACCCTTATAGCGCATATACCGATACGGTTTATCAGACTTCAACCGGGCCACAGTATATAGCCGATACGGAGCCTCCTTTATCAAAAGTAGAGTATCCTTCCGCCCAAAGTCTGCCCGGTCGCTTCCTTCCACTACTCCCCCAATCATCCGGTCATTGAAAAGAACACTCAAAGTAAGATGACACTTCCTATACAAGACCAATTCCTGCTTTTCAGCTTCCGGAACAATGAACCGTATCTTTCCGGTTTCACGCTCCAAAAGGAAAGGAGAAGATACTGTAGCGTATTCCTTTCCGTTCCAGGCAGCCAGCGTAAAGACCGCCCCGCCTCCCACATCCTCAAAACGAGCCTCCCCCTTCTTAAAGAAAGTATATCCCACAGGTTGCCATTGCAGTCTGTTGGCAAGGCACAAATACAATATATCCCCCTCACGAAACTGTCCGGAAAGCAAAGAATCCGGAAGAGCTACAGTCCAATTCCTGCTACCGGTATAAAGTGCAGTGACATCCCGAAAGAACGGACGTCGGAATGCCGGGTAAACATCGGGATATTTCCTCAGTTTCCGTACCGCCTCCTTATCAATACTATAGGTTGCCCGGTACATTTTTCCCCTCGAAATGCTATATTCTTCCGCTTTGCTCCATACCTCTTCATAAGGAAGATTTGCAATGTATGTCTTTCCTTCCTTATCCAAAACAAAATTCCAGAAATGAGAGGCATTGTTGTCCCCCAATACCATCACCCTATCTACTCCGCACGGAATGCCCAATGCCCGCAACACATATATCATGGCATCCGTAAACTCTCGGCAACTGCCTGTATGCCATTTCAATACATCCGGTCCCAAATGAGGCCCTGCCGGGAAAAGAGCCGTATTCCTATAAGCCGCCTTCCGCAACGTATCCATCAACAACTGGGCGGCAGTCTTGGGATTATCTGCCTCATCAGTCTTTCTGAATTCATCCAAAATCGGGCTATAGCGCTCATAAATTTCTTTGCGCCAGAGAGAAAGCGGCTCATCCCCTATTCTATAAGGCAATATATATTCGCAGAAAGTATCAAAATCAACATGCTTTCCCCAAGGTTGCTCCCGCCAGACTTTGAATGCCCATTCTATATGATTGACCAAAAAAGCGGAATCCACCGTCATAATGTCCCTCTTATAAGTCAATTGATTTATAGAAAATTCTCCATCTGCTCTTTTCAAGGAATCAATCAACTCTTGCACATGCCTGGAATAAGGAAATGAAACGTATTCACTGAAATACTTCCTATAATTCTCCAAGGCCTTTCCCTCGTAAGCACCATGAAAAGGCATATTCTCTATCAGAAAACAAGCAGCACGATATTTGTCACCGTCCTCTTCCTTGTAACGGTCCAGTACCTTTTGCAACTCCGCACGGTTATCACCGGCAAGATTCAAAGCTGTGTCCAACCACTGATTTTCCGAAGAACAAGCCATAAACAGACCTGCTGTAAACCATACCCATACACACCAATGCTTCATATCACTATTCCATTTTTTCTATTCCAATCTGAAAGGCAGTCCAATCAATCCTTACAATCCGATACAAATACCTGCTTACCAGCTTCCATATGAAATATCAGTTCTTCTTCTCCACGGGTACTGTCATGCAAATAGAGCAAAGCTCCCGATGGTATCCCGTCATATGGCAGAAAAGGTTTTTCGGCAATTTTCTTACCCAATGAGTTCCAACAGCCCTCTCCCCAATAGAAGAGTTCATAACAATCCCCTATCCTGACAAAGTTATCATCGTTACGGGGCATATACATAAAATTGTCTATAGCAACAACCTTTCCAAAATCCACCGTTACACTTGCACCGGGTTTTGATGAAATGAAATACGACAACGGCTCATTATCATAGACCTGATGGGCAAAAGTACCCACTGTAGCCGGAGCATCTCCCCAACTGTCTATAGGGACAATTTCTTCCTCTCCTTTATAAAAATGCATTTCGGCAACTTCCGCATATCCCTCTGCCGAAGAACAAAAACGGGCATAGCGACCCCTTACCGGTTTCTCAAGAATAACGTGATTATAATTGATACCGGGCGTATCTTTCACAGTACACAACAACTCCGCATTTTTAAAATCCTTATCACAAGCCGCCTCAAAATGCCCGTCTTTTATCCCTCCCATATAATTCCTGATACGTTCCGAAAGAGGGTATTTCCGATACAATTCGGCAGAATAGCACTTGGAGGTATCTGCAACATAAGGATGTATATCCTTGCCATCAAAATAAAAAGGATTTCCAATAGGGCGATACTGCCCGTTTGCGAATGCCAACAATATATAAACCTGCCTCGAAGCCAAATTCCTGAAAAGCGCTTTTCCACTTTCTACCTTAGTAAAATCTATTCCCCGCCACCCATAAGCACTGAACAACCCCACATAAACATAATTCCCGTCCATCCCTTCTACCGGCAGTTCCAGAT
Source organism: Bacteroides sp. AM32-11AC (assembly GCF_003603515.1). NCBI lineage: Bacteria > Pseudomonadati > Bacteroidota > Bacteroidia > Bacteroidales > Bacteroidaceae > Bacteroides > Bacteroides sp. AM32-11AC. The sequence continues at coordinate 3,457 of NZ_QTNH01000011.1, forward strand.
TCGAATCAAAATAATTATCCGACACTTTTCTTGCAAACACATCCTTAAAAGCAGCCGGTACGGACTGGTTCCGCATAAAATCACCATCCATGTCCCATTGCCTGCCAAAACACCGGCGGTAAACCACGCTCGGGCGCCGACTGTCAATATAGAAACTTCCCCGTTCCGGCTTCCGGGAAGGGAAAGTAAAAGGAAGGCAGACACCCGTTACATCCCTCACCACATTCCACACATGCCCTTTTCGTGTTTCCGCATTGAAAGTATAGAAATCATAGGCTACCGGGACGCCGATGGCCCGCATCACATAAATCATAAAATCACAAGCATCCTGACACTTGCCGATACGATTATGCAGCAGGTACTCTCCTCCCAAATGCGGATAGTTAAAGACCCACGTAAACCGGTAAGGGTCTTCCTTCTGCAAATACTCCCAAACTACGCTAATCGCCTCCACTACATCGATACCCGTATAAACCTCGTCCAGCAAAAAGGAATAACGGTCATGGTATATCTGCCGCCAGTTGTCCGGAGTCTCATTTCCGATACGATAGGGAAGCAGCCATTCACAGAAATCTGCAAAAGAAAGGGAAGCATTCCACGGACGCTTTTTCCAACCATCAAAAGCCAAATCAATGTTATTTATCAAGAATTCAGCCCTTATATTCAGTACATCCGGTTTTCTCTGCAATCCGGAAGGGGTATAATAATCCCAATCCGGTACGGCAGTATCCTTCAGCATCACCCCATAAGCATCTGCCGAAGCCAGCACTGTTTTCAAAGAATCCAGTTCTTCACCTTCAAGGGCATAGTGATAAGGCATATTTTCTATCAAGAAACAAGCGGCTTTATATTTTTCAGGCTCATCTTTATAATGTTCCAGTACCTTTTCCAGTTCGCCTTTGTTGGTTGCAGCACACTCCAGTGCGTACTCCAATCTGCCGGAAGCATTGCAAGCCTCCAATATCCCGGCAATCAATAATATCCAGAGCAATTTAAACAGAACTTTCATCTTAGTCTATTCTTTTAAAGATACGTTTCCATCTCATTTTTCCAGTATTCGGGCTGACGGACTTCCATACCAGCCATGCCCTTCCCACTATAAATGGTTCCGGCAGTAATCCCCAGTAGCGGGAATCTTTTGAATTCACCATCTTGTCACCCGAAACAAAATAATAGTTCTCACAGAAGCGGTAATTGTGTATCACACTGTCCCCCAGCAGAACCGAATCTCCATGCAATGTCAGTTTCTTTTTCTGTTCCCACTCTATCACGTTCCGATACAGCAACCGTGTTTCCGGATTCATTCCTACCACGCTGCCTTTGGCCGGTATATAAAGAGGCCCAAACTCGCTGATAGTCCACCCATTACAGCCACCATCGGGAAAGCTCTTAAGAACAAGGCCCCGTTCCTCCGTCATGCCCGAAGATATCAATTTACCTAATTCCTCCTGCGCCTGCACATTTCCTGCGATACCATCAAATCCGGACACACGATAATGTGTATTCCTTATCTCCAACGTATCACCCGGCACGGCGATACAGCGCTTCACGTAATACAACATCACGTCCAGCGCAATGCTGTCCCACCTGCCCGGATAAGGAAAATTGAACACTAGTACATCATTCCGCTGAAAATTTCTCCATCCGGACATACGGTGCATCCTCACCTCCTTTTTCTCCACGGCATCAAGCACATTGAATAGGCGTGCTCCACCCGAACATTTATCCACCAGAATACAATCACCCGCCAGCAACGACGGTTCCATCGAGTCCGACGGTATCTTGAAGGAGGTCACCACAAACACCTGCAATACTATCAGTATCACAACAAGCAGGCACAGACAGAATAATACGTTTGTTATTCCATTCAACCATTTTTTCAATTGCAGCCGCTCCTTCATCCCATCAATCAGTTATTTTGCATCCCCACTAATCTTCAAAACCAACGGAGAATTTTCTGTATTGCAATATACCGTTATCGTCTTGTCGAAGTGCTCCGGATGTTCGGCTTTATAAACCACTTCCAAAGCTATTTCCTTACCCGGTAATGCCGGTTCCTTTGAATAAGCTACGGTAGTACAACCACAAGAAGTGGCAACATCTTGTATAACCAATGGTTTGTCACCCACATTCTTCAATATAAAAGTTGCTTTTTGTTCCTCCTGCCAATCAAAACGACCCAGCGAAACAGATATATTGCTGGCATCCACTTCTGTTTTTATCACTTTACTTTCATCTCTTCGTTCTATCTTCTCACCTTTAATAATCTTCAGATAGAGTTCTTTCACTTTAGGATTATAAATTGGATTACCAATAGCAATAACCCTATTATTTCTATCTAACAAAAAAGTTTGAAAATTCATATTAGAAGGAAATTTATTCAATTTATTAAACTTATTATTTTTATCTATATATACCGAATGATTAAACCGTTCTCTCTTTAACAAAAGCCGTATTTCATTAAGCTTATATGGCTGAAAAACAAACTGAAAATGCACAGTATTCGGGAATATAGAATCAACATTTACTGCAAAATCTTGCCATTGTGATAAACCCAATTTACAACTCATACAACCTATCGAATCTATATAGGTTATTATCTTATACATACATATGGAATCTGCATTCAAAGTATCTCGACCTTGCATAAAAAAATGCATATCATTAGGATACAATATTTCACGTCCTTTCCACTCTTGCATTAACTTTACGAGTATTTCTCGATCCTTATTTCCACAAGAAATAAATAGTATAACTGACAGAGAAATATATAAAATACGATTCATAACTACAAATTCAACGAATATTTAACCAATTCTACTTCCTCTTTATCCATTAAAGCATATATTGTATCATCTGAATCTGATACACAAAAATTCATAATTGGAAAATCTAAGACAAACTTACATATAGGAGTGGCATCCCAAGCTAGCTGATAAATAATTTTTCCATTAAAAGCCTTTACACCAACTTCCTTATAACTATTTCCTGAATACAGTAGATAAACATACTTCTCTGTAGCATAAGCTTTAATAAAAGCCATTTTATTAGCTACACTCATTGGGGCCGACCTAGTTGTACCTGTATCTTCTGTTTTATATTCAGGGTATCCTCCTACAAATTCAAATGATTTATCTATATTATCTTTATTTACAGAATACAATGAAAATATAGGTGCTGACCCTATAGCAAAAACAAATCGATTCAATGATTTATTAGAAGATAACGTTCCTTGATAAGCCATTCCTCTTAAACGATTTTTAACTTCTTTTTCTTGTTTATCACGATAAGGATACTCGTAGTAATACCTACTTCCAATATGCTTACCAGTAAGACTAAACATATTATTTTCATAAAACCCTAATCCTAAATATGTATCATATTGAGTTGGGCATATATTTAAGCTCATCAGACTATCCTGCATCAACACTGGAAATTGAATGTTTCCTTGTTTAATTTGCCGTAGATTCATTTCCACTAGGTTCCGCTTATAAACATCATATACCCCAATTAACGAATCTCCATACAAAGAGCACAAAGAAAAAACCTGAAGGAATTCATTATTACCTTCCCCTCTTTTTCCAAAATGATATACAGAATTATTATCTCTTAAATCTATTAATGTAAATATACTATCATTTATATCATCATAGATAACAACCGATGAATCAGCATAATGAATAATATATGGTCTCCCTAAAATTAATTCATGATTTAAGACATTCGCAGAAGTAATTTTACGCATCTTTGTAAATGAAGCATCAAATTTTCTCATTTTTTCATCATAATTTGTACATGATGAAAATGAAACTACTAAAATTAGAACCAATAAATATTTCATAATAAAGAATAAAAAAATATTAGTATATTAACATATAATCAAGAGAATTCTCTTCTTTGTTGTCTTTTATTTAGAATAACAAAGAAGAGTTCTCCTGAATTATTTTCTGTATTTATCCAATAAAATGAATTACTAGAAATACTGACGATACCCTCTTACAAAAAAGCCATCATAATCTACAAAACATGTACGATCTGTTTGAATACAAAATGGACCTATTATAATCTCTGCACCAGACGCCATAGCATCTACATTCTTTAACAGCAACTCACATATCTGCTCAGTATCTTCTACAGTATGCAATCTTTCTACACTGATTAAAGAAAACAGAACAACAAACAATATTAATATTTTTTTCATACTATTTCTTGATTTATATTTATTAATTAAACATAGTGTATAAGCGATTGTCCTTTACATCCACCCCATCCCCAATCTTTACAGATACCAATTGCATATATAGCACAACCATAACAATCACCAGAACCTTCACCACCATCTGCTAATGCTTCTATATTAGCCAATGCCAAATCAGACATAACATCTGTTTTCTGATTTGCATAAACTCCATATCCTGCAATCGCTGCAAATGCTGCAACAAAAGCTATCTTAATCATTTTCTTCATACTACTCTTCAGTTTTATTAGTATAAGATTATTCTTTTTTTATCATTTACCACAAGCATAATGCTTGCGTACCAGAATCAAGATATAAAAATCTTGGAGAACTCTTTTCTTGCCATACCTATCGAAATGGCAGAAAACACACTCTGTTTTCAATTCAAATTACTATCTTTGCCTCGACCTCCTTTCTTGGTGGGTTATGGAACGGACGGTACGAGATGCACCAACCAAACGTGAACCGTCCGTTCCTCTCCATCCATATTATAGTTTACTTTATTTCATACTATACTCTATTATCGGATCATCTTTATTCACATCCGTTGCCAAGATTATTCCTTTTTGTTCATCTACCGATATGCCATAAACATAATGATCTAACACATACCTGCAGAGAGGTTCGCCGGTCAGACTAAAAACATAGATATACCGTCCTCCATCCGGCAAATAGACACCTTGCTGTACATTTTGCGCAATTTCCTTAAAAGAGCGCCCATGAAAAACCGCATAAATGGCACTGTCTGCCACTTGGACATCGCTAAATCCCATGATACCCGTAGGAATACCATAACCCTGAGAAATCTTAAACTCCGGTTCACCGTGCGGACCAATGCGTACCACATGCGTACTATCTTTCAAATTAAAGACTTCAAGTACTTCGCCCAACTGGGTAACTGCTGCCAGCACTCCATTTCGGGGATTATAGTCGATGAAGCTACGCCATGCCTGAGCCAATGCAGGACGGGCATTCTGTAAAGCCTCCGCGTTGGCTGACGGTATTTGACCGGTTCTGCGCAATAATTTCCCTTGATAGTTTACCCAGCAAAAGCGGCTACTGCCAGATCCGTCCGGAACAATGAAGGTAAAGTCGTCAACCATCACAAAGTCTAAAACGCGAAGCATGTCAGCATCCATATTTATCACTTTCTGAGGAACGATTGAGCAACCCGACGAAGTAAAATCATACTTGGTTAATACGGACTTACCAGCATCAAGTCCCCACAGAGATTGACCATGCCATCGGATATTTTCAGCAGAAAGCATCTCTTCGGGAGCCTCGCCCCGCTTGCCGAACGAAGCAAAATAGCGGAAACCCGGATAGTGGAAAACATGGCAAAAGTAGTCCGTGCCATGCAAATCCATTACCACAGCCTTATCACCCTGCACCCGAACGCGGAACGGATAACGGAACAAAGCGGTGTCCAATGGCTGCACCCTCGCTTTCAGCTCGATTGTTTGCGGAAAATCCATGTAGGCAACAGAAGTTGCTACTTTTTTCTGTGTACAAGAGGAAAAGGACAGTGCGGATAGGCTAATGAGGCAGGCTATAATAAATTTGCACATGAGCTACTCCTTGATTTGTTAAAGGACAAACTATTGAACCACTCCCAAAACATTTGCTATCATCCCCACTCTCACCAGCAGCCAATGCCTCTATATTTTCCAATAGCAAATCATCTAGCTTTTCCGAATGACTAATTTGAACATAGCTTAAAAACGAAATGGCACTAATTGCCAAAGTTCCTAATAGCTTCACCTTGCTTTTCATAGTGTTTTTGTTTTTTGTTACACAAGCAAAGATAAAAGGATTATTTTGGCTTTTGCAAGTCTTTATTCGGAAAACGCCCAAAGTTGGGGCGTGAAAAAAAGTTCACACCCGACACACCAATATGGGTTAACATTTCATCTACTTGGAGATAACAATTTGATACCCCTTCCTTTCCGGCAGAAGAAGAATCTGAACGGAATCGTCCGCCTCAAAGAGTTTACCCAATAAACTTATTGCTTTTCTGCGGCGGCTGCCTAAATTCAAATCACTCAATGGCCAACCGCAAATTTCCGCTATTTCATCGTTCGTCAGGAAAAGTTCGGACGACTTGGCAAAACCAAGTAATAACTTCGCAGCTTGTGGCGTACAAGATATTTTTTCACCTTCATAAGTCAGTGTATGGTTGACGGAATCAAATATATACTTCCCGAACCGGTAAGTGCTCTTTGTCAACGTATCAGCCGTTTTTCTCTTTCTATACTGTTGCCCTCCTATATAAACCGCCAGTCCCAATAACAGAATGCACAAAATACAGGATAGTATCTGCAGCACATGGTCTGCCCAATCCACACAGTGCCAAAAATCAAGCAGCATATAAGCTGTCAACCTCATTGTGTACATACCGTTCAAATAGTAAGTACCTAAATCATTCTGTGAAGCAATTATAGTTTCATCTCCAGTAGATAATTCTTGCACAATGCCCTTTCCCATCGGATTAACCTTCAGAAAAAGAGCACACATGACTCCGCCATACCTATCATTCATCTCAGCTTTCCACTCAAGACAAATCTCTTCCAATGGAAATTTTCCATAATAATTCAACATATCGGCTTTAAACCCTACGACATCCAACGGGAATAGTCCTTGTGCCTCTTTCAATGAATCTATTATCACTTCAAATTCACCATTTTCTGATATCGCTTTCCTTTTGGTATGCTTCTTACCACTATCAGACCCAAATGCATAGAACATCCCCAGCCCATCAAATTCCCGATTCACGACCCGTTCCGCAACCTTCCGCAGAGTTTCTACAGCAACCTCCTTAGCCACGTCTTGTCCCTGGTTGGCATTATCATATAATGCTACTATCACAGACACTGCCACCACTACAATGGCACATATCCATATCATAAGAATCTTCTTATAGCGTTTCATCTACTCCTTCCTTTCTGTTGCTTATTCATTTCTACCCATGCACTCGAAGAGGCATCCGCTTAATAGCGCCAAAGTTAAACAATAATATAAAGAAAAAAGGAAAATGACTTGAGAAAGAAGGATATAAAATCAAAACAGTTTCTTCTTCTAATCTGCTTTAGCTATTTTCCACCCGCCAATCGTCCGCGTGGAACTGTCAAAATTCACGCCAATTTTTACCACACGCCTGCCGTCTGCCCGGTAAGGGATGGCATACTGCTTGCTGTCAATCTGCGCCAACGCCTCTTCCGGGGTACCGTCGTATTTGAACTCGAAGACATAAACGACATCCTGCAACTGCACCACCACATCCGCACGGCCTACGGAACTCTTCACTTCCGACTCCACATATTGCCCCATCAACCGGAACAGCAAATAGAAAATGGTCTGATAATGCTTTTCGGTCTTGTTCTCCAAATCATTGGGAATGGAGGCAAAGAAGGAACGGGTACGCTCCAGGCAGCTATCCACATCACCCTTCATCAGGTCGCGAAGGAAAGAGACGACGTAGAAGGTGTTTTCACGCGGAAAACGATGAACGTATGAAGGAAGCAGGGACTCCGTAAAACCATAACGTACCTCACTATTGGGGTAAGCCAGCTTGTAAAGGCGGAACAGCGGGTCATATCCCTTTATCGTCAGATAACCGCTCTGGTAGAGCACCGGAATGGGACTCGTTATCTGTTCCGTAGGCGCATCAAACTGCTCATCGGTAGCCTCAACACCTTCCAGAGCGCGCACATCGAAGTCTGCGTGGCGCAGAATATCTATCTCTGCAAATTGTTCAGTCTGCTGAAGATGCTCTGCTGGCTGAACTTGCTGATGCCCGTGATGAAGAGAAAACGGAGATATTGCCCCAATCCCTTGAGAGGACTGAAGAACTTGCATATCTCGTTGCGAAGCTGTTGTTGCAAAAGGGCATCGGAATTACTGTCAAGCAGAGGAGCATCGTACTCGTCAATCAGCACTACAACCGGCTTTCCGGTCTTGGCGTAGGCACGCAGGATGATGCCTTGCAGACGCTCTGCCGCCCCCTCTTCCTCTTCCTTTTTTCCGTAAATTTCTTCCCAACGGGATAAAAACAAATTCAATTGCCCCGTCAAGTCGCGCAGCTCGGTATATTTCGTCAGACTGAAATCGACGTGCAGCACCGGATAGGCCTCCCACTCCTGCTCCAGCCGTTCCATGGCCAGTCCCTCGAAAAGTTCCTTTTTCCCCAGGAAATAGGCCTCCAGCGTAGACACGAGCAGGCTCTTGCCAAACCGACGGGGACGACTGAAGAAATAGACCTTATCTGTATTCACCAATTTATAAACCAGCTCCGTCTTGTCCACATACACACAATTCCGGTTGCGAAGTTCCTCAAAATTCTGTATCCCTATCGAGTAACGTCTGCCAATCAATTCCATAGTTGCTACTGTTTTAAATTACAAGTATGACAAAGATGACACATATTCCGCAAATAAAGAAAGTACGCCCTTTTTTCAGGGCAACCGCACCCCAATACCCGTTTGTGCCCGCTACAGGAACAAGTTAAATGAAAAGTTATCGAGTATCATCAATAAAGCGACACTTTATTCGTAATAAAGTGATACTTTATCACTGATAAAGCACTGCTTTACTCGCAATAAAGTGTTGCTTTACTCGCGATAAAGTGATACTTTATATTCAGCAAAGTGTTCGTACAGCTGTTGTATGCTGATAAAGAAGACGTTGAGTTCGTCCGTCTCAACACAGTCAGAACGAAGCAAAAACTATACTTTAATGAAAAAGTCAGATAAGGTTTTGAGCGAAGCTAATGACAGAGCAAAATGATAGTTTCAGTTTTGACTTGTGGATTGTATTATTTAAGTTTATCGTATTCTTCATCCGTCACCGGCTCTAGCCATTCATTAGAAGTATCCTCACCGGGAACTTCGAAAGCAAGATGGGCAAACCAACCATCAGAAGCGGCACCGTGCCAATGCTTCACATTTGCAGGGATATGGATAACCGTACCGGGTAGAATCTCTACTGCCGGCTTGCCTTCTTCTTGATACCACCCACGACCGGCAACACCGATAAGCATCTGTCCACCGCCTTTAGTAGCGCGGTGCATGTGCCAGTTATTGCGGCAACGAGGCTCGAAAGTGACGTTAGAGACGGAAACCTGCTCGCGTGAAACGGGAGCAAGATAGCTGTTACCTATGAAGTACTGTGCGTATGCTGTGTTCGGTTCTCCAATGGGGAAAATCATTTCACGCTGGAACGCGGCTTTGGTATCTTCACCGGCGGTGTCCTCTGCCCATACGCCTTTGGCCAGATTAAACGCTGCCCACGCTTTGGGCCAACCGGCATAGAATCCGATATGGGTGATGATTTCGGCAATCTCCGTACGGGTGATGCCGTTCTTTTTTGCCGACTGAAGGTGGAACACGAGCGAATTATCCGTGATTCCCTGACTGATAAGAGAGGTAATAGTTACTAAACTACGGTCGCGCAGACCGAGTTTGTCGGTGCGGCTCCAGACCTCGCCAAAGAGGACATCGTCGTTGAGCTCCGCAAATTTAGGAGCAAACTCACCCAACTGGATGCGTCCTGCTGTCTGTACTATCTTTTCCTGTGCCATAACATTGAGTGTTAAAATGCTGAATACTGAAATTAAAAAAATCTTGTTCATAGTCGTTCTATTTATTGCATGAAGTTATTGAGTTTGTTAGCTGGGTCACCTTGCAGGGATTCGACAGAACTCCTAAAATTGTTTTTGCCATACGCTATATTACTCTATTTTTCTTGTTAAACTTCTGATGATAAAGGTACCGCGATAGCACAAGCGAAGGTGTATATGATTTACGGATATTTGTACCCGAATTCCCGATTATACCGCAAGAAAGTTCAAGTTCATCAGATGAGTATAGTAAGACTGGCAGAAATCCCACGAATAATCCCACGCATGATTTGTTTTTAATCGTTATTCTCTGCCGATACAGAAAACAAAAAAAGCTCTGAAATTCAAGAATTTCAGAGCTTTGCTTTAATTTGCTATTTGCTTTCGCGGTGCGTACGGGACTCGAACCCGTGACCCCATGCGTGACAGGCATGTATTCTAACCAACTGAACTAACGCACCATTATTTCATTTCTTTGTTGCCATCTCTCTCGATTGCGGTTGCAAAGGTAGACAAAATTCTTATATCTGCAATAGATTGAAAGAAAAAAAATCATCTTTTTTTTAACAAAGCTTGATTATAAGAGATTTATGTTACCTTTGCAAAACTAAATTAATATTGAAATCATGAGAAATACTCCTATTGAACGTAAGTTGATAGATGAAACTATCGCAGATTTTCATATCACAGACTTTGCCAAAGCAACCATCCGTGAAGTAAAAGCCATTGCAGCCAATGCCGAAGCGGCATCGGGTGTGGAATTCATAAAAATGGAAATGGGTGTACCCGGACTCCCCCCCTCAACCGTCGGCGTACAGGCAGAGGTGGAGGCATTGCAGAATGGTATTGCCAGCCTCTACCCGGACATCAACGGACTTCCCGCCTTGAAAGAGGAAGCAGCACGTTTCATCAAAGCCTTTATCAATGTAGATGTAGCCCCCGAAGGTTGTGTACCAGTTACCGGCTCCATGCAAGGAACTTTCGCTTCATTTCTCACATGTAGCCAATGCGATGAGAAAAAGGATACCATTCTCTTCATCGATCCCGGTTTCCCGGTACAGAAGCAGCAGTTGGTCGTGATGGGACAGAAATATGAAACCTTTGACGTATATGACTACCGTGGCGACAAGTTGAAAGCGAAGCTGGAAAGTTACCTCAGCAAAGGCAATATCTCCGCCATCGTCTATTCCAATCCCAACAACCCCAGCTGGATTTGCCTGAAAGAAGAAGAGTTGCGCATCATCGGCGAACTGGCAACCCAATATGACGTCATTGTGCTGGAAGACCTCGCCTACTTTGCCATGGACTTCCGCCAAGACTTGAGCAAACCGTTCCAAGCGCCTTACCAACCTTCTGTGGCACACTATACGGACTATTACGTGCTGCTCATTTCCGGTTCCAAAGCTTTCAGCTATGCCGGTCAACGTATCGGTGTCAGCTGCATTTCGGACAAACTGTATCATCGGGCCTATCCCGGGTTGACACAACGCTACGGCGGCGGCACCTTCGGCACAGTATTCATCCACCGCGTACTCTATGCGCTCTCCTCCGGCACCAGCCACTCTGCGCAGTATGCTCTTGCCGCCATGCTTAAAGCAGCCAATGAAGGTCAATACAACTTCCTTGATGAAGTGAAAGTATACGGTGAGCGTGCCCGCCGCCTGAAAGAAATCTTCTTGCGCCACGGTTTCCACTTGGTATACGACAATGATTTGGGTGATCCCGTTGCCGACGGTTTCTATTTCACCATCGGTTATCCGGGCATGAGTAGCGGAGAACTTGCGCGGGAACTAATGTACTACGGTGTAAGCGCCATTTCGCTGGTGACCACCGGAAGCCATCAAGAAGGATTGCGTGCCTGCACTTCCTTTATCCAAGACCATCAGTACGACCAGTTGGACGAACGTATGGCGATTTTTGCCGAGAATCACCCCATCCAATAAAAAATATCCCTATATAAATAAGGTATCTCTACCAGTTGATGCCGGTATCCCACCACAATCGGGTACCGGCATTGTCATCCCCACCCAGTGCCTCTACCAAAGCGGCATACTGCTCGGCATTCTCCGTCTTCAGTCCGCCGGGAAAGTTCAGACGGCGAATCATTGTCTCAGTATCTATGCACCCGTCTTTACTGTGATTAAAGCGTACGGGGAATAGCCGGGGATACCCCGTCCGGCGCTGTTCAGCCCAAGCCTCACACCCTTCGGGAAACATGGCAATCCATTTTTGGGTAATAATCTTCTCCAGTTTCGTATCCCTATCCGCTGACTCCAGCCAGCGTGGCGAAACCTGACAACGGGCGGTAATATCATTCTCCATATCGTAGGTATCCACAAAATCGGCAGGCAACAAGTCGCTCTCCAGATAAGCATCGGACTGCAAGATGCCATACTGACGGAAAGAAGCCATTACCCCTTCTTCATAGCAGGTTTTCACCGACTCATCGGTCCATCCCCGTAGGGCAGCCTCGGCACGCAGGAACCAGACTTCTGCTGCCGGCATCAACACTGCATCAGTCTGCTGGGTGACTTTCAATTTTGAGAGTGTATTATAATAGTTATGTGCAAAGCATGTACCCTGACGAATGCCGCGATACTCGCCTGCAAACTGTTCATTCTGGCAAGTGGCAAAATAGATTTCACGACGGGGATCTTCATATCCGTTCAGTATGGACTCCATCGGCGCTCCCATATAAGCTTCATTCCAAACAAGGTTTATCTCGCCCAACGGATTGGTATATCCACTCGCCGTGGAAACCGCCACCGACTCGTCCGCCTCCCGAATGACTCCGTATTCATTATCCATCGCTTTACGGAATTCCGTTTTTGCCTTCTCCGGACTGGCTACCGCAATGCGCATGGCAAGCCGCATCCGCAACGAATTGGCAAACTTTATCCAAGAGTCATAATCACCGTCCAACAACATATCGAAACGCGCAAACTCCGAAGCTCCCGGATGCTCGACAATATAATCGGAAAGTACAGCAACAGCCGTATCGAGTTCACAGAAAAAGGCACTATAGACCTCTTTCTGCGTGTTAGGCATATAACGGGCTTCGGGATCGGCAAAATGACTATACACAATAGGGCCGTAATAGTCCGTGACACGGTGCATCACTTCCACCTTCAGTATCTTGGTAATGCCGAAAAAGGCAGGCATACGGTCACGTGTGGCATTCTCCGACTGATATATCTGCGGGAAAACATACTCATAGGTATGTCCCCACATGGCGCTGTTCCATCCATCCTGCAAGTTGTAGTCCGAATTGTGCGAACCTCCATTCAGAGGCTTGGCATCGTGCATGTAACCGCTGAACATGTCGGCATTCAAATTCTGGGTCAATTGAAAAGGCCAGTTCTTCCCCTTTCCGTAGTCGTAATTGAAATAGATGCCTTGCTGGATGATTCCAAGACGGATGCCATGTTCGTTATAGTCGGCCTGCAAGTCCTCGTCCGTCACGCCGGACTTGTCCGTATTGATTTCCTTAAAGTCTCCCGTACAAGCCAGAAACACGAAAACCATGCCAATCAGTACTATAATCCTCTTCATATCAAGTCTCCCTCCCCCTCTTAAAATTCACACTTCAAAGAAAATCCCCAACTACGCGTGGTAGGCATACCGTAGACTTCAATTCCCTGGTTATCGTTGCCCGTAGAGAGTACCAGGTCAGGGTCGAAAGGCGCCTTTTTGTAGAAGAAGAACAAGTTGCGTCCCGAAAAGGACAGTTGTGCCCGCTTGAGGACTTTGGTCTTTTCCATCCAGGCAGCAGGCAGTTGGTAGCCCACGGACAGCTCACGCAGCCTGATGTTCGTGGCATCATACATATAATATTCCGTCACCCCGGCCCGTCCGCCTACAACATTCTTATAAAATCCTTTCACATTATCTATCCGGTTACCTTCAAGCATTACATAACCTTTGTCCCTGGCCCGGGCCGTGACTTCAGAAACGCCATACATATCCATATCCGCCTGCGTCTGGGACAAAATATCGCCTCCAAAGCGACAATCCACCAGAAAATAGAAAGAAAAATTCTTGTAAGACAGCATATGATTCCAGCCCAGCATCAGTTTTGGATTGGCATTGCCCACTTTCACCGTATTGCCATCACCTTCCACCAAAGGCATGCCGGTATTGTCTCCTTCCGTGCCGTAAACGATATTGCCCGCATCGTCACGTACAAAAGCTTTTCCGTAGATGTCACCGATAGAGCCCCCTTTCACCAATTTCATGGCATAACTGGACGAGAAGCTGGTAGGACCGTAAAGAAACTCCTTCAGCGCTTCGTGCAGTGAAATTATCTTGTTGCGGTTGGTGGAGAAGTTCACCTCTGTTTTCCACTTGAAATGGTTTGTCAGCAAAGGAACGGCATCCAATGAAATCTCCCACCCCACATTCTGTATATCACCCGCATTGACATAACGGTAGGCATATTTATCGCCCGACAGAGTAGGAAGCTTGAAGAACTGGTTCCGGGTATTCGTCTTATAGAAAGTGGCATTCAAACCAATGCGGTTCTTTAAAAAACGCGCTTCTATACCCGCCTCAAAGGAGTGCGTCATCTCCGGTTCCATATCCTTGAACGGCGCGGCATCACTTGCCAGGAACTCTCCGCCCGCCGTGATATGCGAGGAAGGATTTGTGATGAACATGGGAATATCATTGCCCACCATGCTGTATGCCCCCCTTATCTTTGCCAGTGACACCCATTGGGGTAAAGTCATCAGCTTATTGAATATCAGCGAAAATCCCACGGAGGGATAGAAGAACCCGCTTTTCTCATGAGATGTATAAGCCAGCGTGGAAGACCAGTCATTACGGGCCGACAAATCAAGATAGACAAACTCGTTGTAGCCCAGTTGTGCCGTCGCAAACAAGGACTGCAATTGGCGCCGCGCATCAATCTTCTGGTCCAGCCCGGCAGAACCATTCATGATGATATTGGCCAGATTGAACACATTGGCATATTTCAGCGAAGCTGTTTTAGAGTCATAGCGGGTGGAGTTCACAGTCTTGTCATTGATACTGACACCGAGCGCCGCGTTGAGAGAGAATGCATCCCACTGCTTTTTCATCATCAGTATGGCGTCTCCGTAATATTGGGTTTCCTGATAGTCCATCTCGATATAACGCCCATTGGCTCCCGCCAACGCCGGAGCGGTAGAGGCATAGAACTGCTGGCGCACCTTGTCGTTAATATAGTCTACATTGCCACGGGCCTGCAGGCTTAACCAATCGTTTATCTTCAGATTGGCGGATAAGGAGACTATGACATGCATGCGGTTCTCCTTGCTCAATATGCGATTGGTAATCCAGTAGGGATTCTGCTCAAAATCCTCGTAGGAGGTATGCCAATTCTGTATGCTCAAGTTTCTACCCTCATCATAAACCTCGAAGTTCTCCTTATAATAAGCAATATCCTCACCCCGTGGAAAACGGTAGAGCCCCACCAAAGGATTCATGTAGAAACCACCCACGGTAGGCTTGTTCTTCACCACCTGGCGCATCAGGTTCATACTGCCATCTAACTTCAGACGGGAATTCAATAGAACGGAAGTCTCTCTGAAAGTGAGGTTGTGCTTCGAAAGGTTATGTTTCCCAATGATGCCATGCCCCGTAGTATTAGCATAGGAGAAATAGTTCTGCAACTTCTCATTGCCGTGACTCAAGGAGATGGAAGTTATGGAGGTGACACCAGTAGAGAAGAAGTCTCTCAGATTATCGTATTCGGGAAGGTTTGCCCGTTCTCCCCAACTGTCCACACCGTCACTTACTCCATAGCGGTTCTGCATCTTGGGTAGCGCAAAAGCATTGTCGAACATTAGGCTCGTCGAGAAAGAAACACTGCGCTGCCCGTGCGACTGCCCCTTCTTTGTAGTAATCAGTATCACCCCATTGGCAGCCTGGCTACCATACAAAGCTGCCGCGGGAGCTCCTTTCAGGATACTGATACTCTCTATATCTTCAGGATTCAGATTGGAAATGCCGTCTCCTCCGTCACGGTTGCCGGCATTGGCCGTTCCGCCTATGGCAGAGTATGCTTGCTCGGAAGTGGAGTTCAGAATGGGAACACCGTCTATCACATACAGCGGTTGGTTGTCACTCGCCACCGAACGGATTCCACGGATACTGACTTTGGCTGAGGCTCCCAGACCGGAAGAAACCTGATTGACACGCACACCTGCCGACTTGCCGGTCAACGAAGTAATTAAGTTGGGCATTTTTACTCGCGTCAACTCCTCGTTTTTTATTAAATCTGTGGCGTAAGAAAGAGAATTTTCTTTCTTTTCGATACCCAAAGCGGTAACAATAACGTTATCCAGCTCTATCATATCTTCTCTTAGTGTGATATGAAAGGTCGAATGTCCTTCCACCTCAATATCCTGGGACATGTAGCCGATAAACGAAACACGAAGCACTGCATTATCGGCAACCACCAGAGTGAATTTTCCTTCCGAATCCGCTATCGCACCATTGGCAGTTTCTTTCTCTTGAATAGTGGCACCGGCCAACGGAAACCCGCTTTCATCCAGCACACGGCCACTTATCGTCACTTTAGAAAGCTGTATTTCAGAATGTCCCGGACGCTGCATACGCTCCATAAAATCCTCCGGGCAATCCGTCCATCCTATAGAAAACAGCCCTAAAATTAACGTATATAATGTAGTATATTTCATTGCATTAAATTGCCAATTACTTGCAAACTTAAGTATTTTCTCCGAATAAAAAAAGCCATAAAATCTGAGAAAAGAAACTTTTAAAATGAAAAACAGCGAAGAACTTTGGTTTATTGTGGAATATTATGTATATTAGGGGCATGTATAGCAATATAAATCTATTCAAGATAGAAACAAACCATGTGGTTCCTGCCCAGGGAAAGGTCTTGATTTCCGAACCCTTTTTGTGTGACCATATGTTTGGACGATCCGTCATTCTACTGGTGGACCATACACATGACGGCACAATGGGACTGGTTCTGAACAAACCGCTCCCCCTATTCTTGAATGATGTGCTGAAAGACTTCGACTGCCCGGAAAGTATACCTATCTATAAAGGAGGACCACTCAGCACAGATACATTGTTCTATCTGCACACGCTCGAGGGTATTACCGGAGCGCTGTCCATCGGCAAAGGCTTCTACCTGAACGGTGACTTTGAAGCCATTAAAAACTACATCATGCAGGGAAATCCCGTTCAAGGCAGAATCAGATTCTTCTTGGGATACTCCGGCTGGGAGTACGAACAACTGGGCCGGGAAATTGAAGAAAACACCTGGCTGGTAGGCAAAGAAAACATCAGTTCGCTAATGAACGAGGCGGCCAGCGGCACACTCTGGAAGAAGGCATTGTGCAAGCTGGGAGCAAAATATGAAATATGGTCGCGTTTCCCTCAGATTCCAACGCTCAATTAGTGCTTCGGAGAAGTTGCAACAGCACGACATCCTTATAGCATCCTCCTACGCGCCACCACTCCTTCAAAAGCCCGCAACGCACAAAACCGCAGGATTCAAAAAGGCGGATACTTGCCTCATTATCCACCGAGATATGGACTATCAACTGTTTCAGATACAAGAAACTGAAAACATAGTCGCACAGCAAACGCAGCGCTTCCTTGGCATAACCATTGCCCTGATACTCCTTCCGTATGGCAATGCCCACCTCTCCCCGGGCATGCATGGGAGAAAACTCTGTAATATCGATGGTACCTATCAGCGCATCATCCTCTGCACGTACAATCATCATACGCAGCTGGCGGTCGGCAAACATATCGCATTCGGAATTCTCAATATATTGTTTCAAGACAAATCTGGAATAGGGTACGGTGAAGTTCGTCACATCCCAAGTCTGGGAATCATTCTCCATAGCATACATCACTTCCAGGTCTTCCGGCTCCATAGCACGGAGACGCACCCTTTCACTGCAGAAATAAGATTTATTCATATCTTCCAGTCGGTTACATTTCTTCTTCTTTATTGATATGCAGTTCTTTACGCAGGCGTCCCTCACCCGGTAGGCAGAACAGAGAAGCCGTCAGTCCTATCAGTGCACACAGTGCACCCGTACTGCTCAACATGATATAATAGGTGAAAAAGCCTGCAAGCACCGGTATGGCAAGCAATGCCAGCCGCACGCCACTCCACAGCGCATAGAGGCGGAGGGCTTCGGGAAGCGTCACTACATCTATTTTCCGGATTAATACCCATGAAAAGAGTTTCAAGGCTATGGGTACGCAAGAGGCAGCCAGCAGAATGGTTACCGTCTCAGCCATATAGGTGACACGTACATCTCCGGCATACATACCTACCCATCCGCCTCCGGTTTCTCCAAGTAGAACGAGCAGGATGGGAAGCATCCAGAAATAGGCAAAAGTTGTTCGGACACGCGCTGCGGTCTTCTTTATTTGTTCTTCCATTTAGTAAATTGATAGTGGATAATGAATAATTGATAATGGCCCAAACAATCAGGCAGTTCCGGAAAATGGAGTGCGGTTCACAATACTGCGTCCCAGAGTCACTTCATCCGTATACTCCAATTCGTCGCCGATGGAAATGCCACGGGCTATGACAGAGAGCTTCACGCCCAGTTTTTCCAGCTTGCGGTAGATATAAAAGTTGGTGGTATCTCCCTCCATCGTCGTGCTCAGCGCAAGAATCACTTCATTGATGCCGCCGGCGGCTACCCGCTGCACAAGGCTTTCTATCTGCAAGTCTCCGGGGCCAATGCCATCCATCGGCGAGATGACACCTCCCAGCACGTGATACAAACCACGGAACTGTTGTGTGGCTTCCACAGCCATCACATCGCGGATGTTCTCTACCACACAAACCACAGAAGCGTCCCGTTGCGGACTGGAACAGATGCGGCACGTCTCCGTATCTGATATATTATGGCATACCTTGCAATATTTCACTTCATGCTTCAGCGTCACGATGGCATTGCCGAACGCTTCCACCACTGCCGTATCCTGGCGGAGCAGGTGAAGAACCAGCCTCATAGCCGTCTTGCGTCCCACTCCGGGCAACTTGGCAAACTCATTTACCGCCTTCTCCAATAATGTAGAGGGAAACTGTCCATTCATACTTAAAATTCTCCTATTGGCCACAAAGATAGTGCAAACCGAATGCAGAATAAAATGAACGAGTTCATTTTTTATGCTGAGGTACAGCCTATCTTCGCTTTCTGGGCAAAGATAGTACAAACTTATGAAATTAGTGCTACCTTTGCCACACGTAAAACCCCAAAAAGGCAACAAAATGGATATTACAAACGCTGAATTCGTCATCAGTAACACAGACGTGCGGAAATGCCCCACTGGTACATTTCCCGAATATGCTTTCATCGGACGCTCCAACGTAGGAAAATCCAGTCTCATCAATATGCTGACCGGGAGAAAAGGGCTTGCCATGACCTCTGCCACACCGGGAAAGACCATGCTCATCAACCATTTCCTCATCAACAAGAGCTGGTACATTGTAGACCTTCCGGGATACGGCTATGCCAAACGGGGACAGAAAGGGCAGGAACAAATCAAACGTATTATAGAAAGTTATATACTGCAACGCGAACAGATGACTTGTCTGTTTGTTCTTATAGATAGCCGGCTGGCTCCCCAAGCCATCGACCTCGAGTTTACGGAATGGCTGGGCGAGAACGGCGTACCCTTTGCCATCGTCTTCACAAAGGCCGACAAACTGAAAGGCGGCAGACTGAACACCCACATCAACGAATACCTGGAACAGTTGAAGGAACAGTGGGAAGAGCTGCCTCCCTACTTCATCACCTCTTCTGAAAACCGCATGGGACGGAAAGAGCTGCTGGACTATATCGAAAGTATCAACAAAAGCCTGAATAGCAAACAATAGACATAAGTAAAATGAAAAGATTAGTTTTTTGGCAACTGTTTGTTGCCGCACTACTGCTGACCGGCAATAGTCACGCACAATCCATCAAGGATTTGTTCAACAAAGAAAATATAGAGAAGGCGGTAAATGCCGTGACCGGCAAGTCAACAGCGGATATGACCGGCACTTGGTCGTATACCGGCTCCGCCATTGAATTCGAATCGGACAACCTGCTGCAGAAAGCCGGCGGTGCCGTTGCCACCACAGCCGCAGAAAAGAAACTGGACGAACAGCTTGCCAAAGTAGGCATCAAAGCCGGGCAAATGTCATTCACATTCAACGCCGACAGCACATTCAGCGCCAAAGTAGGGCAAAAGAGCATGAAGGGAAGCTACTCCTACAATGCATCCACCCAAAAGGTCAACTTGAAATTCGCCAAGCTGATAGGTATGAATGCCAAGGTCAACGCTACCTCCACAACTATGGACCTGCTGTTCGAATCGGACAAGCTACTGAAACTGATAACCTTCCTCTCCAGCAAAAGCAGCAACTCCACTCTGAAGAGTATCGGCTCGCTGGCCAACAGCTACGACGGAATGATGCTCGGATTCTCATTACAGAAACTGTAACAACAACTTCCATACAACAAAAAAATCCCGCAAGCACCGAACAATGCTTGCGGGATTTTTTTATCTGAAAAGAGCGGAAAACGAGACTCGAACTCGCGACCCTAACCTTGGCAAGGTTATGCTCTACCAACTGAGCTATTTCCGCATGGGATGACTCTCCTTTTTTGAGGAGTAAAGTGCCCAGAACAGGACTCGAACCTGCATGCCTCTCGACACACGCACCTGAAACGTGCGCGTCTACCAATTCCGCCACCTGGGCATAAGTCATCTTCAATACATCTGAAAGAGCGGAAAACGAGACTCGAACTCGCGACCCTAACCTTGGCAAGGTTATGCTCTACCAACTGAGCTATTTCCGCAATGTATAAAAGCGTGAAGAGAAGGAGACTCGAACTCCCACGACATAATTGTCACTACCCCCTCAAAGTAGCGCGTCTACCAATTCCGCCACCTCTCCAACTTACTTTCAACAATTCAAAGAACCGACTGCTTTACCTTGGTGCCCAGAACAGGACTCGAACCTGCATGCCTCTCGACACACGCACCTGAAACGTGCGCGTCTACCAATTCCGCCACCTGGGCATAAGTCATCTTCAATACATCTGAAAGAGCGGAAAACGAGACTCGAACTCGCGACCCTAACCTTGGCAAGGTTATGCTCTACCAACTGAGCTATTTCCGCAATGTATAAAAGCGTGAAGAGAAGGAGACTCGAACTCCCACGACATAATTGTCACTACCCCCTCAAAGTAGCGCGTCTACCAATTCCGCCACCTCTCCAACTTACTTTCAACAATTCAAAGAACCGACTGCTTTACCTTGGTGCCCAGAACAGGACTCGAACCTGCATGCCTCTCGACACACGCACCTGAAACGTGCGCGTCTACCAATTCCGCCACCTGGGCATAGGTAATTGCAATCTAAACTGCGTTGAGCGGAAAACGAGACTCGAACTCGCGACCCTAACCTTGGCAAGGTTATGCTCTACCAACTGAGCTATTTCCGCGATTGCGGATGCAAAGGTAGATATTTTCCTTAAACCTGCAAACATTCCGCAGACTTTTTTCACACAGAAAAGTGTACATTTTCGCCAGGCATACAAGCAGACTTTTGATTATCAACTCATTCGCCCACGATAATCTTCATAAGAAAATTGCTTGAAAACTTCAGCTTTTCCTTCTTTTGTCCACATTGCAATGGCCGGATGGTGAATTCCATTGAACATATTCGTCTTTACAGTGGTGTAATGTATCATGTCCTCAAAGACGATTCTCTCCCCTATCTGCAGCTCATGGTCGAAACTCCACAGTCCCATATAGTCGCCGCTCAAGCAGGAGTTTCCTCCAAGGCGATAGACGTAAGGGCCCGCATCGCCCATCTCCGCTCCACGCACTGCAGGCTGATAGGGCATCTCCAGACAATCCGGCATGTGGCACGTAAAGCTAACGTTGAGAATGGCGGTACGAATGCCGCGATTTTCCACGATGTCCACTATCTCCGAGCTCAGCACACCGGTCTGCCAAGTAAAAGCGGAACCGGGCTCAAGAATGATTTGAAGATGTGGATAGCGCCCCTTCAAGCCCTGCAACAGACGGACAAGATGCTCTACATCATAATCCTTACGCGTCATCAGATGCCCGCCTCCTAAATTCAACCACTTAATCTGTGAGAACCAGCGGGAGAATTTTCCTTCCAAGTGCTCCAATGTGTGTTCCAGCTCGTAGGAAGAAGACTCGCAGTGACAATGACAGTGAAAACCTTCAATACCCGCCGGAAGTTCTTCGGGAAGCTGGTCGGCCATTACACCGAAGCGGGTACCGGGTGCGCAGGGATTATAAAGCTCCGTTTCCACCTCAGAGTATTCAGGATTGATACGGATACCGCAGGAAATGCCGCTTCCCTCCGCCACCACTACCGGATAAAAGCGGTGGAACTGCGAAAGCGAATTGAAAGTAATATGGCTGCTGCACCGCATTATCTCCGGAAAATCGGCCTCGGTATAGGCAGGCGAGTACGTATGTGCCTTACTTCCGAACTCCTCCAATGCCAGACGGGCTTCGTAGACAGAACTTGCCGTAGAGTGGTCTATATACTCCCTGAAAATGGGAAAGGAACGCCACATGGCAAATGATTTGAAAGCGAGGATTATCTCCACACCTGCGCGGTCGGCCACACTTTTTATCAGTGCGAGGTTCTTTCTCAGCAATCCTTCTTCCATAATATAGCAGGGAGAAGGGAAAAGGGAAAAGTCTTTATTTGTCATTTTATATATATTTTTTTTACCATTTATGATTCCATCCTAATAAACACGCCACAAGGGGTTGACAAGCCCTCTCCAACGATTTAGTAAATCTTCTCCGAAGTTTTACTAAATCGTCCTCCTCATTTTAGTAATTCTCCGGGGAATATTTAGTAAAACAGATGCCGCCCTTCTGCAAAGTCATTCTTTTGTAAACAATATTCATCACCCTATAACTTTGAAACGCGCGAAGCGCAGCAAAAGTTGTTTGTCTCCCGCATTCTTGAAGCGGATGGTGGCTTTCGCATTGTCTCCTTCGCCCTCCACTTTCAAAACTTCACCCAGGCCGAAACGTTCGTGCTCTATCAGTTGTCCCTGCTGTACACGGTTGGCAGACGCGCCGGCAGAAGGCGATGTACTTGCCGTATTTGCAGAAGGCGCCACCCGTTTCAGGTTACGTGGAACGGTCGGCGCAATAATCTGCTGCTTCGGCCGTACAGACACACGCTCTTTTCCTCCATACGGAGCATCTTCCTTATCAGGCGCAAAGCCTCTGGCGTTCTCCCTGCGGAAAACGGCAGCTTCCTCCTCTACCCTGCGGAACATTCCCGCATCCTGAGGCAGGCGCAGGAACCGTACGTCTATATCCTTCAGAAAACGGCTGGGACTGCCAAACTCCATCTTGCCGTACCGGAAACGCGTCTTTGCATACGATAGGAAACAGTGTTCTTCGGCACGTGTGATGGCTACATAGAACAGCCGCCGTTCTTCCTCCAATGCCCGGGGAGAGTCACCCACCATGCTGCTGGGAAAAAGATTCTCCTCCATCCCCACTACAAACACATTCTTGAACTCCAATCCCTTGGCCGAATGTACAGTCATCAGGGTTATCTTCTCATCGTCCCCATCCTTATCCGAATCCTGGTCGGTAAGAAGGGAAACTTCCGAAAGGAAGTCACCCAACAACACGTTAGGGTTTCCTTCCTCCTGCCGTTGGGCGCAAAAATCACTCATACCGTTCACCAGCTCCTCTATATTCTCCTTACGGCTCAGATTCTCGGGAGAGCTGTCTTGACACACATCATTGATGATGCCCGATTGGCGAATAATGTCAGCACCAATCTCGTAGGCATTCTTCTCCGCAACATCTGTGATAAAGGCAGATATAAGTTCGCGGAATGCCTGCAACTTTCCCACCGTACCTTTATTGAAGTTCAAGCCATACGCCAACGGCTCACAAAGCACGGTCCACAAACTGACATTGTGCCCGGTGGCGGCAGCAATGATTTTTCCCACTGTCGTATCTCCGATACCCCGTGCAGGATAATTGATAATACGTTTGAAAGCCTCTTCATCATTGGGATTCACTATCAGACGGAAGTAAGCGATAACATCTTTGATTTCCTTGCGTTGATAGAACGACAAACCTCCGTAAATACGGTAAGGCATACTGCGTTTGCGCATGGCTTCCTCAAAAATACGGCTCTGCGCATTGGTACGGTAGAGTATCGCAAAATCAGAGTAGGCATAGCGCTTTTCACGCCGCAGTTCAGCTATCTTATTCACCACAATATCCCCTTCTTCCACGTCACTGTATGCCTGGTACACACCGATGGCCTCTCCCTTCTCCTTTTCTGAGAACACTTCCTTGCGTATCTGCCACTGGTTCTTTTCTATCAGGCTGTTGGCCGCGCGGACAATGGTCTGGGTGGAACGGTAATTCTGCTCCAGCTTGAAGACCTTCGTATCGGGATATACTTTCGTAAAGTAGAGAATATTGTCAATATCAGCACCACGGAAGGAGTAGATACTCTGTGCATCATCCCCCACCACACAGACATGCTGATGGTTCTTGGCAAGTTGCAGCACAATGCTGTGCTGTGCAAAATTGGTATCCTGATACTCATCTACCAGAATGTAACGGAACTGGTCCTGATAACGCGCCAACACCTCGGGGTGGTCCCGGAACAGCAGGAATGTGTAGAACAGCAAATCGTCGAAGTCCATCGCATCTGCCTGCCGGCAACGCTCCCAATATCTCTGGTAGATGTCGCGAAGCGCCGGAACCTTGGCTGCACGGTCTCCTTCGTAAGCCTCCTTGTTGTTGGCATAGCCTGCCGGAGAAACCAGATGATTCTTGGCATTCGAGATACGCGCCTGCACCATCCCCGGCTTGTACACTTTCTCATCCAGCCCCATTTCCTTGATAATGGAACGTATCAAGCTTTTACTGTCTGCCGTATCGTAAATGGTAAACTGCGAAGTGAAGCCGATATGCCCGGCCTCGACATGCAGAATGCGCAGGAACATGGAGTGAAAGGTTCCCATCCACAGATGGCGCGCCCTCTCCGGCCCCACCTGACGGGCTATACGCTCCTTCATTTCGCGCGCCGCCTTGTTGGTAAAGGTCAATGCCAGAATGTTCCAAGGCTGGTAGCCATTCTCCAGCAGATAAGCAATCTTGTAGGTCAGCACGCGCGTCTTTCCCGAACCGGCACCGGCTATCACCAGTGACGGACCGTCATTGTATAACACCGCGTTCCGTTGTCCTTCGTTCAGTTCCTCTATATAATCGGGCATATCCGTATAATCTTAAAATGATGATATTTTTTCTTCCTTTGTTTTTACGGAGGCAAAGATAAAAAAAGCTTCGGAGACGTACGAACATTTCTATAGGTTATAGTGTTTATATAGTAAAGTTCCAAAATTAAATAATTGAAACTTATGAATACAATATTAACGATTTTAATGATAACAGTTATGACTTACGAAATGCCAAAACTTCCCTACACCAACAATGCACTGGAACCTGTAATCAGTCAGCAAACCATAGATTACCACTACGGTAAACATCTGCAAACCTACGTGAACAACCTCAACAACCTCGTTCCGGGAACGGAATTTGAAGGCAAAGACCTGGTAACCATTGTTGCCACAGCACCGGACGGTGCCATCTTCAACAATGCAGGACAAGTGTTGAACCACACATTATACTTCTTACAGTTTGCTCCGAAGCCTGCCCACAGCGAGCCTACCGGCAAGCTGGCAGAAGCCATCAAACGCGACTTCGGCAGCTTTGAGAATTTCAAGAAGGAATTCAACGCGGCAGCTGTCGGCTTGTTCGGCTCCGGATGGGCTTGGTTGTCTGCCGACAAGAACGGCAAACTCCACATCACCAAAGAAGCCAACGGTAGCAATCCGGTACGCGCCGGTCTTGTTCCGCTACTCGGATTCGACGTGTGGGAACATGCCTACTATCTTGATTACCAGAACCGCCGTGCCGACCATGTGAACGAACTGTGGAGCATCATCGACTGGGATGTAGTAGGTAAAAGACTGAAATAAGCAACAAGGTCCCACTAAACATGTTAATGACGCATTCTTGAGCAACTAAGGTTCAAGAATGCGTTTTCTTGTTTAAAATAGCCATCTAACATATTTTAAAGAAATTCTTTGGCTTCTACCATAAGTATTCATTAACTTTGCTAAACTTAAAAGTTAAACAAAAGAAATGAAACTCATCGTAGTAACAGCACCCACATTTTTTGTGGAAGAAGACAAGATTATCACGGCACTATTCGAAGAGGGGCTGGATATTCTACATCTGAGGAAGCCGGAAACTCCCGCCATGTATTCAGAACGGCTTTTAACGCTGATACCCGCAAAATACCATAAGCGCATCATTACCCATGAGCACTTCTACCTGCAGGAAGAGTTCAGCCTGATGGGGATTCATCTAAACACCCGCAATCCCAAAGAGCCCCATGACTATTCGGGTCACATCAGTTGCACCTGCCATTCACTGGACGAAGTGCAGAACAAGAAGCATTTCTATGACTATCTGTTCCTAAGCCCGATATATAATTGCATCACAAAGTCCGGAGTCACGTCCGGCTTCACAGCCGAAGAGTTGCGGCAAGCAGGAAAAAGTAAGGTCATAGACAGTAGAGTCATGGCTTTGGGAGGCATTACTCCCGACAACATACTGGAGATTAAGGATTACGGATTCGGTGGTGCCGTTGTAATGGGTGACTTATGGAATAAATTCAATGCCTGCACCGACCGCGATTATCTGGAAGTAATCCGCCACTTCAAGAAGTTGAAGAAAATGGCTGATTGAGCCTTCTTGGACTGGCAAATCAAAATTTACCGTACTCTTTGTATTCAATACCGGCAGGCAACGTGAAATAGAAGGTGGAGCCTTCCCCTTTCTTAGACTCCACACCGATACCTCCCCCATAGTGCTCCACAATAGATTTGGTGATGGAAAGCCCCAACCCCGTACCTTTGATATTGTAGTTCATCTTCACAAACCGTTCAAAGATGGCATGTCTTCCCACTTCATCGATACCACAGCCTGTATCTGCCACATAAAAATAGAAGTTATGGTTGCTCAATCTCCTGCAACCGATTTTCACACTGCCCATCTCCGTAAACTTCAAGGCGTTCCTCACCAAGTTACCTATGACTTGGGCAAAACGCACGCGGTCTACCACCAAACGGCATTGAGGCAGCCGTTCTACAAACTCCACCTGAATGCCCGTGGGATGCGAGCGCATATTCTCCGTCGTACAGACTTCATCAATCAGCGCGTTTACATCCACTTCTCCATCGTTATATTCCAGAGTATTTGCCTCAATCTTCGAATAGTCCAGCAAGTCATTGACCAGTTGCAGCAGCGAGTCCTTGTTATCATTAATCTCCTTCAGAAAAGCCATACGGGTTTCTCTGTCCAAATTATCCATTTCGGCAAGCATAGTTGTAAAGCCTACAATGGCATTCAAAGGAGTACGAATTTCGTGAGTCATATTAGCGATGAAAGCATTCTTCAGCTGGTTGGATTCTTCGGCAACCTCATTGATGCGCTGCAACGTCTTCAACCTTTTGCTCTTGCTGATGGAAATGATTATCATGATGACCAAAAGCAGAATGACAATTATCCCAAAACTATATACCAATGCTTCATTATTCTGATAGAAGTCATTCGTCCAAACATCGTATGCTGCCGTAATTGTCAATATCATCGTTTTTTGCTTGCTTATTGGAAACTATAAAATTATGGGAAGCAAATATACTAAAGAAAATACAAATAAATTAATAGAAACTACAGTTTTTTCCAACAAAATAGGCCGCATGCCATTACCAAGTAAAGCATGCAGCCCATAAATGTCATTATTCAGTATTATTGAAATCAGCCTTCAATGGCAGCCTGCGCCGCAGCCAGACGTGCAATAGGCACACGGAACGGAGAACAGCTGACATAATTCAAGCCAACTTTGTGGCAGAACTTCACAGAAGAAGGCTCACCGCCATGTTCGCCGCAGATACCGCACTTCAAATCCGGACGGATAGCACGTCCCTTTTCAGTAGCCATGCGCACCAACTGTCCTACACCATTCTGGTCGAGTACCTGGAACGGGTCTACTTTCAGAATCTTCTTCTCCAGATAAATCGGGAGGAAGGAAGCGATATCGTCGCGTGAATAACCAAATGTCATCTGAGTCAAGTCGTTCGTACCGAATGAGAAGAACTCGGCAGAGGAAGCAATGCGGTCGGCAGTCAAGGCGGCACGCGGAATCTCAATCATTGTACCTACCTTGAAGTCGATGCTGTCACCCACTTCTTCAAACAACTGGGCAGCCTCAGCACGAATCACTTCTTCCTGCTGCTTGAACTCATACAAGATACCGGTCAGAGGCACCATGATTTCAGGATGGGTTTCAACACCTTCCTTCTTCAATTCCAAAGCAGCACCCAGGATGGCACGCGTCTGCATCTGTGTAATTTCAGGATATGTATTTCCCAAACGGCAACCACGATGACCCAACATCGGATTATGCTCACAAAGTGCCTCAACACGTTGCTGGATATACTGGAGGCTCACGCCCATCGTATCTGCCATTTCCTGCTGTCCCTTCAGGTCATGGGGAACAAACTCATGCAAAGGAGGATCAAGCAGACGCACCGTCACCGGACAGCCTTCCATTGCCTTGAAAATTCCCTTGAAGTCAGCTTGCTGGTAGGGAAGAATCTTAGCCAAAGCCTTGCGGCGCCCTTCTGCATTTTCTGCCAGAATCATCTCGCGCATGGCTTTAATCTTCTCGCCTTCAAAGAACATGTGTTCCGTACGGCAAAGACCGATACCCACAGCGCCAAAATTACGTGCTACTGCGGCATCATGAGGAGTATCCGCATTGGTACGAACCTGCAGCTTCGTATATTTGTCTGCCAAATCCATCAGTTCCGCAAAGTCACCGGACAGCTCAGCCGCTTTTGTCTCCACCTTGTCTTTATATACTTCACCGGTGCTTCCGTTCAAGGAGATATAGTCACCTTCTTTCAACAGTACACCATCCACTTCCACTGTACGCGCCTTGTAGTCGATGTTCAAGGCACCTGCACCGGACACACAGCACTTACCCATACCACGGGCAACCACTGCCGCATGCGAAGTCATACCACCGCGGGCAGTCAGGATACCTTCGGCAACTGCCATACCTGCCAAATCTTCCGGAGAAGTCTCGATACGTACCATCACCACACGCTTGCCGGCAGCATGCCATTCGGCAGCATCATCGGCAAAGAATACGATTTGTCCCGTAGCGGCACCCGGAGAAGCGGGAAGACCACGGGTCAATACCTTGGCTTGCTTCAGCGCTGTCTTGTCAAATACCGGGTGGAGCAATTCGTCCAACTTATTGGGCTCGCAACGCATCAATGCGGTTTTTTCGTCAATCATACCTTGATGCAGCAAATCTACGGCAATCTTCACCATAGCGGCACCGGTACGCTTACCATTACGGGTCTGGAGAAACCAGAGTTTACCCTCTTGTACGGTAAACTCCATATCCTGCATATCACGGTAGTGGTTTTCGAGCTTCGTCTGCAAAGCATCCAATTCTTTATAGATTTCCGGCATAGCCTCCTCCATGGAAGGATACTTGCTGGCACGTTCTTCTTCGCTTACACCGGCCAATTCAGCCCAACGTTGAGAACCGATTTTTGTAATCTGTTGCGGAGTACGGATACCGGCAACCACGTCTTCGCCTTGTGCATTAATCAAATACTCACCGTTGAAAAGGTCTTCACCGGTAGCAGCATCGCGGCTGAAGCAAACACCCGTAGCAGAGCTCTCGCCCATATTACCGAATACCATAGCCTGAACGCTTACGGCAGTACCCCATTCGTCAGGAATTCCCTCCATCTTACGATACAAGATGGCGCGTTCGTTCATCCAGGAGTTGAATACGGCACAAACGGCACCCCACAACTGCTCGTAGGCACAAGTCGGGAAGTCTTTTCCGGTTTGTTCTTTCACCGCAGCCTTGAACTTCTTCACGAGTTCCTTAAGGTCTTCCACCTCAAGCTCGTTATCCAGCTTCACGCCTTTAGCATGTTTCACATCTTCTATAATAGCCTCGAACGGGTCTACATCTTCCTTGTTCACCGGCTTCATACCCAGCACCACGTCGCCATACATCTGCACGAAACGACGGTAAGAGTCCCATGCAAAGCGTGCATTGCCCGTCTTACGCGTCAGGCCTTCCACCACTTCGTCATTCAAGCCAAGATTCAGGATAGTGTCCATCATGCCCGGCATGGAAGCGCGTGCACCCGAACGAACGGAAACCAGCAACGGATTCTCCACATCACCGAATTTGGAACGCATCAGCGTCTCCACATGGGCAATGGCCTGTTCAACTTCGTTCTTCAACAGAGCAACGACTTTATCCTGCCCCATTTCATAATATTCCGTACAAACTTCTGTCGTTATTGTAAAGCCCGGAGGAACCGGAACCCCTATAAGGTTCATTTCTGCAAGGTTAGCACCTTTCCCACCCAAAAGGTTTCTCATATCGGCCTTTCCTTCTGCCTGGCCGTTACCAAAGGTATAAACTCTTTTTTTGTCCATAATATAAATTTAAAGTTTTTGATAGTGATTTCTCTTTTCTGTTCGCAAATCTAAGTATATTTCGCAGACTAGAAAACTTTTTCAGAAAAAACTTTATGCTAAAATGCAATTTCGACATTGCAATCTTTAATATTTCATTTCATAGAGAGAAATCCCGAAAAAATGTCTATTTTTGCCGAAGAATTTATTAGATTGGTGTAAAAGTGGCAAGAAAGAGAAAAGAACTTCCCCTACTGGAGAAGGTGACAATTACGGATGTGGCTGCCGAAGGAAAAGCCATCGCAAAAGTCAATGATTTGGTGATTTTCGTACCATATGTCGTCCCCGGCGATGTAGTTGACCTGCAAATTAAGAGAAAAAAGCATCATTATGCTGAAGCCGAGGCTGTGAAATTCCATGAATATTCGGCAGTACGGGCAGTTCCATTCTGCCAACATTATGGTGTATGCGGCGGTTGTAAATGGCAGGTTCTCCCCTATTCCGAGCAAATCAAGTATAAGCAAAAACAAGTAACGGACAACCTCACCCGCATCGGCAAAATCGAATTGCCGGAAATCTCTCCGATATTAGGTTCAGAAAAAACTCAGTTCTACCGGAATAAACTGGAGTACACTTTTTCCAACAAACGTTGGCTGACGACAGAAGAGGTTCAGCAGAATGTAGTGTACGAACAGATGAATGCCGTAGGCTTCCATATTCCCAATGCTTTCGATAAAGTGCTTGCCATAGAAAAGTGCTGGTTGCAGGACGATATATCCAACCGCATCCGCAATGCGGTACGCGACTATGCCTACCAGCACAACTATTCCTTCATCAACCTGCGTACGCATGAAGGAATGCTACGCAATATGATTGTGCGTACCTCTACCACCGGCGAACTGATGGTAATCCTCATCTGCAAGATAGAGAAAGAGGAGGAAATGGCTCTGTTCAAGCAAATGCTGCAATACATAGCAGATACATTCCCCGAAATCACTTCCCTGCTATACATTATTAATAATAAGTGCAACGATACCATCACCGACCTCGAGGTACACACCTTCAAGGGAAAAGACCACATCTTCGAGGAAATGGAGGGACTGCGCTTCAAGGTAGGTCCCAAATCTTTCTATCAGACCAACTCCGAACAAGCCTACAACCTCTACAAAGTAGCGCGCAACTTTGCCGGACTGACCGGTAACGAGCTTGTTTATGACCTTTATACCGGCACGGGTACCATTGCCAATTTCGTATCCAAGTACGCACGCCAGGTAATCGGCATAGAATATGTGCCCGAAGCCATTGAAGACGCCAAGGTCAATGCCGAGATTAACGGAATTAAAAATACATTGTTCTTTGCCGGAGATATGAAAGACATGCTGACACAAGACTTCATCAACCAATACGGCCGTCCCGATGTCATCATCACCGACCCTCCCCGTGCCGGAATGCACCAGGATGTAGTGGATGTCATTCTGTTTGCCGAACCCAAACGCATCGTATACGTCAGCTGTAATCCGGCTACGCAGGCGCGCGACCTGCAACTGCTCGATGCGAAATATAAAGTGAAGGCCGTTCAACCGGTAGACATGTTCCCGCACACCCACCATGTGGAAAACGTAGTATTATTGGAATTAAAAGATTGAAAGTCCAAGTAGTTTTCAATCGTAAATTGTAAATTGTCTAATCGTAAATTAAAACCAGTCGTGGCAAAAGAAAAAATTACAGCAAGAGCCCGCACACAATATACGGACTATATGGTGAAGGAACCGATGGAGCTCATGGAGTTTCTGGCAGCTAAAATGCCGGACGCCAGCCGCACCAAGCTGAAATCATTGCTGAGCAAACGCATTATATATGTGGACAGCGTTATCACTACACAATACAATTTTCCCCTGAAACCGGGTATGAAAGTACAAATCAGCCGTGAGAAGGGACGTAAAGAGTTCAACCATAAACTGATGAAGATTGTATACGAGGATGCCTATATCATCGTGATAGAGAAGATGCAGGGTTTGCTGTCCGTCAACACTGACCGGCAAAAGGAACGTACCGCCTATACCATCTTGAATGAATACGTGCAACGCTCGGGCAAGCAGCACCGTGTACACATCGTGCACCGCCTGGACCGTGACACCTCCGGCTTGATGATGTTTGCCAAAGACGAGAAGACCCAACGTACACTACGCGATAACTGGCATGGCATTGTAACAGACCGGCGATACGTAGCCGTAGTGGTCGGCGAGATGGAAAAAGATGCAGGAACCGTGGTTTCTTGGTTGACAGACCGTAAGCTGTATGTATACTCCAGCCCGACAGATGACGGGGGACAAGAATCCATTACGCATTACCGTACCATCAAACGAGCCAATGGATACTCTCTCGTTGAACTGAACCTGGAAACGGGACGAAAAAACCAGATACGTGTACACATGCAGGATTTGGGGCATCCCATTATCGGCGACGGACGCTATGGACTGGAAGACGTAAATCCTATCGGACGCTTGGCCCTGCATGCTTTCAAACTCTGTTTCTATCATCCCGTCACGGGAGAGCTGATGCGGTTTGAAACACCTTATCCGGGAGAGTTCAAGAAGCTGGTCTTGAAGAATAAGTAGAAGATTTCTTATAAAAAATGTTCCCTATACAATGAGTATAGGGAACATACAAATAATCCTATTTTTTTATTCCATATATAATGTGAAATTAAAACCCGGAGAATCATCCGAAAAGAAGAATGTACCCCATAGCTGATTACCACTGACTCTGACATCATCCATATAAGAAATGCCACCATATCTGCCATAATCTAATACAAGGTTTCTACTATAACTATCTTCCCACCACCATTGAAAACGGAATGAATCACAATATTCCCCATTGCGATAACGTTGAACTTCTTCTCCGAAACCATCTGCCCCGAAAGAAAATGTACTAATCACCGACATACCAAAGTCATCCAACATGCCTACATCGCCTGTCCATGAACGACCGATAATAGTAGAATCCACTACATCTTGATCGTCTTCACAAGAAGACAAGCCTATACATAGGACAGACAGCAAGAACAACTGCACAAAAAACTTCATAACCTTCATTTATTTATATAATTTGCATCTGTCAACATCACAACTTTTCCTTCTATCTTACCGGAAAGATAATGGTCACGCACCCATACATTCTCAAAGTATTTCACTTTACCATCTGCAAAAGTCAACTTCAAAGTCTCTTTGCTATCATCTGTCCAACGCCAATTAAACTCCCGATCATAAGTCACTTTACCGTCCGTAGTGTAAGTTGTGGATACTTCCTGCCCCTTGTTATCTTTCTTATAAAATCTTAGTTGATACGCACCAGTCACAACACCATCACTTTCGTAATCTTCAACCCATGTTCTTTCACACAATTTGTCGTCACTATTCTGCATAGTATAATACACATCATCCCCACAAGACGCCAGTCCAATCGTAAATACACACAACAGCAATATCTTCACATAATTCAAAGTCTTCATAAGTTATCGAGTTTAGTTAATACTTGTGGACAAACATACACAAAAAAAATGAAACACTTAATACTTAGCCTGGAATTTCTTGTAGAAGACAAGGAATAAAATAAATCCCATCAGTGCAAACGGTACGCCTGCCAATGCGGGATAACGGTATCCTCCACTCAAGGCAAGACCTCCGATATAGGCTCCGATAGCATTCCCCAAATTGAAGGCCATCTGTACACAAGCGCCTCCCAACATTTCTCCTCCAGGGGCCACACGAATCATCAACACCTGCTCCGGACTGGAGACGGCAAACAAACCTGCCGTACAGAGTGTCATCAATATTGCCGAACACCACGGATAGGGCGAGAGTAAAAATATCAATAATAAAATAACACATATCATCCCTTGCACCACCGTACCTACCTTTCCCGGAGTGTACCGGTCGGACATGCGCCCACTGACCAGATTGCCGGCAACCATTCCGAATCCTGCCAGTACCATCAGCGCCGTAATGCTTTCCGCACTAAAACCGGAAACCTCAGTCAGCAACGGGGTGATGTAGCTATACCAGCAGAATACGCCACCGTTGCCCAAAGCCGTAGCTCCCAATATGAGCCACGGCGCCGGCTTCTTCAAAAAACGGAACTGTCCTTTAAATCCCGTGTCTTTCAGTCCTTCGACCTGCGGTACCCAACGCCAAATGTAGTACAGTGTTATCAATCCCCAGGCACCTACCAGCAGAAACGTGGCACGCCAAGACAGTGTATGGCTCAACGAAGTACC
Organism: Bacteroides sp. AM32-11AC; assembly: GCF_003603515.1. Lineage (NCBI taxonomy): Bacteria > Pseudomonadati > Bacteroidota > Bacteroidia > Bacteroidales > Bacteroidaceae > Bacteroides > Bacteroides sp. AM32-11AC. Next base: position 38,190 of record NZ_QTNH01000011.1, read on the forward strand.
CAACGGCACCCCAAACAGATTGGCCACAGTCATTCCCGCTATCATAATTGAAACCGCCTCCGAGCTTTTCCCCTTATCAGCCAATTTTCCCGCAACAATGGAAGCCACCCCAAAATAAGCGCCATGAGGAAGTCCGGAAACAAAACGTCCCAACAGCAAGACCCAATAATTGGGTGCCATAGACGCACAAATATTACCCACAATCATTAATGCCATCAAGACCAGCAGAATCTGCTTCAACGGGCGTTTACGGGCCAGGAGCAGCATGGGCGCACCAAAACAAACACCCAACGCATACGCAGAAATGAAATGACCGGCCACGGGAATGCTGATTCCCAAATCAGTAGCCACATAGGGCAAAATACCCATCATCGTAAATTCGGCAATCCCTAGCCCCAATGTGCCGAACGCCAATGCAATAAGACTCTTCTTCATACCTTAAAAAACAACCTATATTTTTTACCGGGCGCAAAGATAATGACATTGCATTCTCCAAATAAAAAGGATACCGAATTATTTTCAGTATCCTTCTTCATTTTTTATCTTATATCAATTGTATACCCACCTTTAAAGACTCCTCCCGGCGCCAAGTGCTGCATACAGTCCTTATCCTTATATTCGCCCTTATAATGGGCACGGTCACAACGCCCGTACCACGGCTCGATGCAGACAAACGGAGCATTCTTGGCCGGAGGCGACCACAACCCCACCACCGGAGTGTCGAAATACAGACTGAGATAGGGCTTCTTCTCCTTATTATATAATGTAACTTCTTTCACTTGACTGTTTTCCAGAATCAGGGCATCTTTATCAAAGGAGTGGATGTCCAAAGGCAGCAGGCCATCTGTCAACTCAAGCAAATATTCCTTATCCGGAGCGGCACATCCTTTCTCGGAGATAAGGATATAGTGCAAACCTTCCGTCTTATCAAAGCCGAAATATCCACGGTCCGTTGTCTCCGTATCATAGTCCGGGTAATAGAAAGCCGGATGGGCCCCTATCTGGAAGTGCATTTCGCGTGTTCCGGTATTGATGACTTTCCAAAGCACCTCAATCTTCTTTCCCTCTATCCGATAGCCTATCTCAAGGCAAAACGGGAAAGGATATTTCTTGCGTGTTTCCTCACTGTCAACCAGTCGATAGCGTACCTCATCTTCCAGTTCAAGCATCAATTCAAAATCCATATCGCGGGCAAAACCGTGTTGCGTCAATGCGTAGGAAACGCCTTCGTGGCGGTATTCATTCTCCCAAACGCTGCCTACAATGGGAAAAAGCACCGGAGAATGCCGTTTCCAAAAAGCGGGGTCTGCCTGCCAAAGATATTCTTTTCCATCATGCAAGATACTGCATAACTCGGCCCCATGTGGGGAGACTTTAATTGTCAGTTCTGAATTAGAAAGTGTTTTCATATCATATATCATTTTGTTATTTTCTCATATAGTGTGGCATCTCTCCGGGTATTTCCATCGAAATCTCCACCAGGCCACCGACCACTCCGTCCTGCTTCCATGCCGTCTGATAAATCATTTTCCTGACACCGTTCTTCTCAATGGTGTAGGCATTCACTCCCCCCGTCTCCAGCAGTTCGCGTATCTTGGCTTGCGATTGCGGGTTGTGGCAATCAAAGAGATTCTTGCCTATCAGGTCACCGTGTTTGGCAAACGTACGGCATGCTTTCTCGTTCATATATAGGATGATTCCCTTTGTGTCGCATACAGTTACGGCACAGTTCATTTCATTGGCCCATTCGTACATAATTCTTTATTTTTAATTGGCTATTTTCTATGCACTTGAAATGCATTTACAGAAAACTCTTCAAAGTCAAATGTCCTTTTCTCTATCGAATTATTATTGCATTAATCCTCCTTCTATGAAGAAAACGACTTCATTCAATCGTTCTTTATTCGATTCTTCATCTTTGAAAATAGCTGGAGTAAAGATTATCCTATCTTGAATCAGATTATCTACCAAATCCCACATGACTTCATGGTACAGCATCACCATTGCCACTTTTTCATTGTCAATACCATATTGGCTTGCTAAGGAGCCACAATTATTCTTTAGTTCCGCACTGATAGAGTTTACCAATTTTTCAGTTATTTGATGAAAGCGGTCTTGCCGTTTCTTTATAATAGGAAATAATACATCTCCATTATCATCTACCAGCCCATAAGGTTTTAACTGAGAAACGAGTTTGGCATCTGTTACTTTTCCGAATTGTGCTATTTCATCAGCACAATGGTCCATAATGTCGTTGTCAGGAGCAATGCCGCTATTGATGTAAGTCAAAATCAAATTCTGTTCTCCGAAACCATTCGTACCGCATGCAAAGCCATTTCTTGATTCGTATAATACCCAGTAACAGCCACTCCAGCTTGTATAATTGTCAACATCCTCAAACAAGACTAACTTTGTCCACATTTTTCCATCCAGAAGGTATGAAAAAACAAGTGAGAGTACATTGTTCTTGAATCCCATTTCACTGATAGTTTGTGCCAATGATATAAAGTCTGCCTTTGTTTTGACATACATGGATTCAGCAATCTCCTTACTTAAGCTTCTTAGAGAATTGGTCTGTTCTTTGTCGAGAATGGGTATAGTAGCTTTCCATTTTCCTTTTGTTTTACTGACAAGTCCACCTACTTCCAATAACAATAATTGGCTATCAGAGCATTTAATACCCATTTCACGAAGTTCGGCTTGAGTACGTGGAGTCCGTAAATTGTATAGTATTTCCCAATTATTATCTGGCGTTACATAGTCTTCGGGCTGATGTCCGTTCACTGCAACAAACTGGGTTGCTTCCCATTCGCTATAAGGTCTTATCGATATTTGTGCTTTAATCATTGTGGTAACGGACAATAAGGTAAACAACAATAATAAGTCCGGATAATATTTCATATATCGCTTAATTTTAGTTTTGTTCATCATTCATGCACTTCTCTTATGTAACAAAGATAACGTTTTTTTCAATTCCTCTCTCAAACCTATAACAAAAAACTTCCCGACTACCAATAAAAAACTTCCTAACTACTAATAGTAAAGTTTGCAAGTATAGAGATAAAGAATTACCTTCGCCCTTGGTTTGTCTATCCCAAGCCTTGGGATAGAAATCCCCAACCTTGGCATACACATCCGCAACCTTGGGACAAACTCTGTAAGCCCCAATAAACAAACGAACCTCATAACAACGCTACCATCATGGCAGAATACAACATGCAGGAACTGAACCTGCCGGGAGAAGACGGCAAACGCATCCTCTACCCACGAATGAAACTATACGGGCAGGTGGACTTGGAAACCATCACCGAAAAGATAGCATACGCCTCATCCTTCACACGAGGAGACATCATCGGACTGGTGCAAGCCATCACCGACGAAATAGCCTACCAAATGGGGCAAGGTTACTCCGTGAAGATTGACAACTTAGGAGTATTCACCCCTGCCCTCGGTCTGCGGCAAGACCGTGAACGGGAAACGGGCGAAGAAGGAAACACCAAGCGAAACGCCGTCAGCATCTGCCTGAAGGACATACATTTCAAGGTGGACAAAGAACTACTGTACCGTACCGCTCGCCATTGCCACCTGAAACGTTCCACCGACAAATTCCAACGCTCCTCACAAGTGTTTTCTCCGCAGGAACGGCTGGAACGGGCAAAAAAATACCTGGAAAAGAACAGCTTCATGACCCAAGCCGACTATTGCCAACTGACCGGCTTATTGAAGTCTGCCGCCTCCCGCGAGTTGCGCGAATGGATAGCCAATCCCGAATCGGGCATCGACTACAAAGGACGAGGAACACACAAGATTTATATTCTAAGGAAACCATAACCCACATCCATTGAAACCATAAAAACAATGAAGATACTACACACCAGCGACTGGCACCTGGGACACACCCTCTACAACTACGACCGTACCGCCGAACAGCAGGCCTTCCTACGGCAACTCACCCGCATAGTAACCGAAGAGCAGCCCGACGCCATGGTGGTAAGCGGAGATATCTACCACTACTCCTCTCCCGCTGCCGCCACGCAGAAGATGTACACCGACGCCATGCTGAACATCCATCAAGCCTGCCCCGGAATGGCCATCGTAGTCACCGCCGGAAACCACGACAGCAGCTCCAAATTGGAGATAGACAGCAGCCTCTGGCAGCACTTCGGCCTGAACGTCGTGGGAAACATCGAACGTACGGCCGAGGAAGTGAATCTGGACAAGCACATCATCGAGGTAAAAAACGGACAAGAAACAAAAGGCTACGTCATTGCCGTGCCCCACGTCTATCCGCAAAACTTCCCCCTGCTGGACACTGAAACACCGCGCGACCAACGGCAGACCCGCTTCTTCCAGGCACTGCTGGACGAAGTGAAGAAACGAAATACGGCACAACTTCCCGTCGTCCTCATGGCCCATCTCTCTATTGAAGGCAGCGACCGTAGCGGGCACGATGAGAGTATCGGCGGAATAGAGTATGTTCCCCTCAGCGCTATGGGAGAAGGGTACGACTACCTGGCACTCGGACACATCCATTGCCCTCAGGACATCAAAGGCAGTCATCACCACGCACGCTATTGCGGCACTCCCCTCCCCGTCAGCTTCGACGAAACCTATCCGCACTCCGTCTCCATCATCGAGTTGGAGAAAGGGGCAGAGCCACAAATCAGTACAAGGGAAATTGAAAATCCGATTCCGCTCGTCACACTTCCCCATGACCCGACACCTTTCGAAGACGCCTTGAAACTGCTGGAAGAATATCCGGAAGAGAAACCTGCATACCTCCGTCTGAATGTGCTGACAAAAGGCTACCTGCCCCCCGACTGCAACGAAAAAGCCTCGAACGCCGCCAAAGGCAAGGCATGCAAATATTGCTACATCAAGACTACCCGAGAGCGGCAGGCCGACACTGACGAGAGCAAGCCTATCTCCATCCAAGAGATGCAGGAAATGTCTCCCCTGGAAATAGCCAGACTCTACTACCGCGAAACCGAAGGAGAAGAGATGGACCCAGAACTTTGCCAGCTGATGGAGACTGTCATGCAAAAAGTGAAAAGCAAGAACAACTCCTAATCATTTGTCCGGAACATGAAACTCCAGAAACTCACCATAAAGAACCTTGCCTCCATAGAAGATGCCGTCATCGACTTTGAGAACGGACCGCTAAGCGAGGAATCCCTTTTCCTTATCTGCGGCGAGACGGGTGCAGGGAAGACAACCATTCTCGACGCCATCTGCCTGGCACTCTACAACGAAACGCCCCGCATGGACCATGCCGAGAACGAAAAATACAAAGACCTGAGCCAGACTTTCTCTGCCAAAAAGGAAGATGTTGCCATCAACGACAGCCGACAACTGATGCGCCGTAACACCAGTGAAGCATGGACGGAGCTGGAGTTTACCGGCTCGAACGAAACGCCCTACACCGCCCGATGGTACGTGGCACGGGCACACCGTAAGATTTCAGGAGCCGTACAAGATGTGCGCTGGACACTGGAAAACAAGAAAAGCGGCGCACAGCTCAACAAAAAGAATGAGATAAAGGCAGAAATACAAGCTGCAGTGGGGTTGACCTTCGAACAATTCTGCCGCACCACCATGCTGGCGCAAGGCGACTTCACCAAGTTCCTGCAAAGCAAGGAAAGCGAAAAATCGGATATTCTGGAAAAGCTGACCGGTACAAGTATCTACTCCGAAATAGGTGCCGAAATATATGCTGCCACCAAGGAAAGACGGACGGAATACGAAAACCAGAACCGGAAGCTGGAAGGCATCCACATCCTGGCAGAAGAAGAAATCTCCACAATCAAGGAAGCCATAGCCACGCAAAATGCCGGAGTCAAGGAAGCCAATGAGCAGAAAACTACCGCCCTCGCAAAACGGGACTGGCTGAAGAAATACTCCGAACTCCTCCTCACCCGTGAACAGCAAAAGAAAATGTGGGAAGGGAAGCAAGCGCAACTGCAATCGGACGAATTCAAACAGAAAGAACTCCTGATTAAAGAATGGAATGCCACCGCCGACGCCCGCAACTGGCTCTCTACCTTGAAACAGCAGCAACAGCAGCAACAACAGAACCATGCACAAGCCGGGATACTGAGAGCATCCTTTGCCCGGCTGGACGGAGGAAGCAAGTGGCTATGCGGTTTCCTGAAAGAGCAAGAAGACAAGCTGCATCGTGCCGAGAAGTATTTGCAAGAGCATTCGCCCTTACTGCCCATGTTCGAGCAAAGCCAATCCATCATTACCGGCCTGAAATCCGCACTCGATGCCCAAACACGCATCGGCACCTACAACGCGCACCTTGAAAGACTTGCCGCGCAACAACCCGTAAAAGTCAAGGAGCGTACCGACAAGGAAGCTGCCCTCACCCGGAAAGAACAAGAGAACCATACATTGCAAAACGAAATAAACCTCCGGAACAAGCAGCTTGAAACCATGGACCGCCCTGCCCTGCAAGACAAGAAAAACAAACTCGATGCCGGACGGGAGAACCTGCTGCAAGCCTTGAGCGCCTTGTCTTTACTGGCTGAAACGGAAAGGACACTGAACGAGGCAAAGGAAAACGAAAAGGCTTTGAACGCCAAAGTGGAGGCGTGCCAAAAGCAATACGTCCTCCTGCAAACGGCATTCGACAGCAAGAAAACAAGTTATAATGACATCCGCACCCTCTACGACAAGCAAAAGGAAGCCGTAGAAGAGTGGGCAAAGGAAACACGCTCCCGGCTTGCCGTCGGAGATACTTGCCCTGTGTGCGGACAAGAAATAAAATCGCTTTGCAAAGATGAAGATTTCCAGTCTGTCCTTGCTCCCATACGCACCTCCCTGGAAACAAAAGAGAAAGAATACAAGGAAGCCGAGCAGGCATTGAACAACAACCGGACAGAATCCAAGACCTACGGAACGCTGGCAGAGAATGCCCGTCAGTCCACAGCAAGAGCGCTCCGGAGCTACGACCTTGCCCACACTGACGCACAAGCCAAATGCGCCCAATGCAACAGCGTCGGCCTCTCCACAACCACCGGCGAAACCCTGAAGAAGCTACTGGAAAAGAACAAGCTGGAAGCAGACAAACTGAACGAAAAGCTCACTGAAGTTCAAAAGCTCAGCGCACAAATCATAACTCTGCAACGGCAAAAGGACGAATGCCAAAAACATGTGGACGCTGCACGCCAAGCCTTCAACTCTGCCGACAGAGTGCTGAATGAGCTGAAAAACAGCATCGTCAATTACGAGTCGCTCACCGCCAACGAAAAGGAGAACATACGTGCCACCATGGACCGCGTCACTCCCCACATCCTCTGGGAGGGATGGAACACGGAATGGGAAAACTCCCCCCTCTCCTTTATTGACCGCCTGACGCAAGCTACGCGCAACTACCAGCTGGCGCAGGAAAAACAAAGAGAACTGAAATCCACCATTGCCCTTATCCACAAAGAGCTGGAAGGGATAAACATCAACAAGGAAAGCATCGATGCCGCATTCCCCGACTGGCGCAACGCACCTGCAGCAACACAGGAAATGGAAATCAAGGACCTGGGGATTGCCTGGAATAATCTGAATACACAAGCAAGCGGACTGAAACAAAGCATATCCTCCACCGCAGAACAAATGGCAAGGCTGCAAAAGGATTTAACCGGGTTCTATGCCGCCAACCCCACTCTCGACGAGGAGCGTATCACCGTCCTATCCGCTTGGTCCGGCTCCCGGATAGAAGCATTGCGTGCCTCATTGCAGACACTTAAAGAGGAAGAAGTAGCTGCATCGACCGCCTTTCATCTGGCCACCGGACAAGTGGAAGAGCACATCGGCCGGAAGCCCGAAATAGAAGAAAACGAGAACCTCGAAACCCTGGATGCACTCATCGCGAATCTCGAAGAAAAGATAACCGTCGGCAACCAATCCATCGGCCAGCAGAAGTTACGCCTGGAAGAAAACACCCGTAACATCGACCGGATAAAGGAAGAAAAGGAACGTGCCGACCGGCTACGCGAAGAGTATCTGAAGTGGGACCGCCTCTGCCACCACTTCGGTGACGAACGGGGAAAGAACTTCCGCAACATAGCCCAGAGCTTCGTCTTAAAAGAACTGCTGGCAGGCGCCAATTTCTATCTGCAACGCTTGACCGACCGCTACGAACTGGAATGCCAGGCCGGTTCGCTCACCATCCTGCTGCGCGACTTCCATCAAGGAGGTGCGGCACGTCCGGCATGCACCTTATCGGGCGGCGAAAGCTTCCTGGTATCTCTGTCACTTGCCCTCGGACTTTCTTCCCTCAGCCGCCAGAGCCTCTCGGTAGACACACTGTTCATCGACGAAGGTTTCGGCACACTGAGCAGCGACTACCTGAACACCGTTATGGACACATTGGAAAAACTGCACCAGATGGGCGGCAAGAAGGTAGGCATCATCAGTCATGTGGAAGGACTGAAAGAGCGCATAAAGACCCAGATACAAGTACGGAGGATAGACAGTTCAAGAAGCGAAATAGAAGTGGTGAATACCCTCTAAGCTGGTATCGGGATAAAGAAAACGAATGTTTTTTCGGCTCTTGATAGTACAAGCACCTGCATTATTGTGTATTTTTGCAGTCTCATAAAAAAGAAAAGACAATGAAAAAGTTCATGAAAGGAGTCCGGTTTACTCCTAAAAACTATTCCGACGAAGTAGAAGCCAAAATTCAACATTATAAGAAAGAAGGATATAAACTGCCGATGCGAAGCGCACTCCGTACCGAGGAGCAGTTAGCCGGTATCCGTGCAAGCGCCAAAATCAACACGGCCCTGCTGGATTATCTCTCCGAGAACATTCGCGAAGGCATGTCCACAGCTGAAATTGACCATATGGTGTATTGCTTCACCACAGACCACGACGCCATCCCCGCCCCCTTCATGTACGAAGGCTTCCCAAAAAGTGTGTGCACCAGCATCAACGATGTAGTGTGCCACGGCATTCCCAGCACCAGGGAATTCCTGAAAAGCGGTGATATTGTAAATGTCGATGTATCCACCATTTACAAAGGTTACTTTGCCGACGCATCACGCATGTTCATGATTGGCGAAGTCAGCCCCGACATGCAGAGACTGGTACAGGTCACCAAAGAATGCCGTGACATAGGCATACAGACCGCACAGCCCTGGGCACGCCTCGGTGACGTAGGCGCCGCCATCCAGGAGCATGCGGAAAAGAACGGATACAGCGTGGTACGCGACCTCTGCGGACATGGCTGCGGCGTCAAGTTCCACGAAGAACCGGATGTGGAACACTTCGGCAAACGTGGTACGGGCATGCTGATAGTGCCGGGCATGACGTTCACCATCGAACCGATGATTAACATGGGAAGCTACGAAGTCTTTATCGACGAAGCCGACGGATGGACCGTCTGCACAGACGACGGACTGCCTTCTGCCCAATGGGAAAGCCAAATCCTGATTACTGAAGACGGAAACGAAATATTGACACAATAAGGCGGACACTTCAAAACACTTATGGAGATAGTATTACTGATTATAGGGATAATCATCGGAACCGTAGTCGGCTATCTGGCGGCAGACCGCAAGTCTGCCGCACTGAGGGCAGAAATCAGCGGGACAAAGAAGGAAATAGAATTATTGAAGCTGCAGAAGGAAGAAGCCGAAGCGTTGCACAAGCGCATGAACACCGAGTTCGAGAATCTCTCCAACCGTATCTTCCAGAGCAAAGCCGAAGACTTTACCAGGCTGAATACCGAACACCTGGGCAATCTGCTCCGTCCGCTGGGCGATAACCTGAAGGACTTCCGCCAAAAGGTGGAACAAGTATACAGCACCGAAGCCAAAGAACGCTTCTCGCTGGGTGAACGCATCAAGGAACTGGTGGAACTGAACAACCGCCTCAGCGAAGATGCCAACAACCTGACCCGTGCCCTGAAAGGAGACTCCAAAATGCAAGGCAACTGGGGCGAAATGATTCTGGAACGTCTGTTGCAAGCCTCCGGACTGATTGAAGGTGAACACTACTTCCGCCAGGAGTTTCTAAAAGACGAACGGGGCGAAGCCATCATCAACGAGGAAAGCGAGCAGAAGATGCAGCCCGACATCATCGTGAAATACCCCGACGAACGGGAAATGATTATCGACTCCAAAGTGTCGCTGACTGCCTATGCTGCCTACACCTCTGCCGAAAACAAGGAGGAGCAGGCACACTTCCTGAAAGCACACCTGCAATCTGTCCGCGCCCATATCGACGAGCTCAGCCATAAAGACTACTCGCATTACGACGCCCAATCACCGGATTTCGTTATGATGTTCATCCCCACCGAAGGTGCCTACCTCCTCGCCATCCAAAGCGATGCCCACCTCTGGGAATATGCCTACAACAAAAAGGTGGTACTAATGAGCCCCACCAACCTGATTAGCGCCCTGCGCCTCTCGCTCGACCTTTGGAAGAAGGAGAACCAGGTAAAGAATGTGCAGGCCATCATCAAGCGCGGCACCATCTTATATGAAAAGATTGCAGGCTTTACCGACACCTTCCTCGGTATCGGCGACCGGCTGGCCAGCCTGCAAAGGGATTACGACAAAGCCTTCAACCAGCTCTCGGACGGTAACGGCAGCGTAGTGCGCCAGGCCGAAATGCTGAAAGGCATGAGCCTCACTCCCAAGAAATGCATTTCTCCAAGATTGCTGCCCAAAGACACCATTCAAGAAGAAACAGAAGAGGAAAACGATAACATTCAATAAAACATCCAACATGAAAACTCAGAAAAACCGCATTCTCCTTCACCAAGAACCATTCATACGAGGTCTGTGTCAACAGGAATTACCACCGGAGAAATAACAGCCATTCTGGCAAATGCACTGATTCATATCAAGGAATAAAGAAAAAGCGACGAAGAATCCACTCCACTTTCTTTCAATAGAGAGGAAATGCCCCGAACAAAAAACTCCGGCAAAGCCCTGAAGGCCAAGCCGGAGTTTTTTTATCTCAAGACGGACAAGGAAGATTATCCACCGAAGTTATCGAACATCAGGTTCTGAGCCGGAACGCCGAGGTCGTCGAGCATCTTCTCAACAGCCTTCGACATCGGGCCGGGACCACACATGTAGTATTCGATGTCTTCGGGAGCTTCGTGGTCTTTCAAGTAAGTCTCGTAAATTACGTTGTGTACGAAGCCCGGAGTGTACTTCACGCCCGCTGCATCGGCTGCCGGATCGGGACGGTCCAGTGCAAGATGGAACTTGAAGTTGGGGAAATCCTTTTCAATCTGCAGGAAGTCTTCCAGATAGAACACTTCATTCAATGCACGTGCACCGTAGAAGTAATTCATCACGCGGTCTGTAGTGTGCAGCGTCTTCGTCATGTGCATAATCTGTGCACGCAACGGAGCCATACCGGCACCACCGCCGACCCACATCATCTCCTTCTTGGAGTCGAATATCGGATGGAAGTCTCCGTAAGGGCCACTCATGGTTACCTTATCACCCGGTTTCAGGGTAAAGATATAAGAAGAAGCGATACCCGGCATTACATCCATGAAGCCCGGGCCCTGGTCTTTCGGCTTGAACGGAGGCGTGGCGATACGTACCGTCAGCATAATGCGGTCGCCTTCGGCAGGATAGTTGGCCATAGAATAGGCACGGATGGTTTCTTCGTCATTGCGGCACTTCAAGCCCAGCAGACCGAATTTCTCCCATGCAGGCAGATACTCATCACCGATAAGGCTCTTGTCGATGTCCTTATCATAATCCATCGAATATTTAGGAATCTTAATCTGCGCATAAGAACCCGGAACGAAATCCATGTGCTCGCCTTTGGGCAATGCAACGATGAACTCTTTGATGAACGTAGCCACATTCTTGTTGGAGATAACCTCGCACTCCCACTCTTTTACGCCCAGTACGCTTTCGGGAACCTTGATGGCCATATCGCCTTTCACTTTCACCTGGCAACCCAGACGCCAGTGATCTTGTATTTGCTTACGGCTGAAGTGCGGAGTCTCAGAAGGCAAGATTTCACCCCCACCTTCCATTACCTGGCATTTGCACTGTCCGCAGGAACCTTTACCACCGCAAGCGGAGGAAAGGAACACACCGTTTACAGACAGCGTATTCAGCAATGTAGAACCGGAAGCTACGTCCAGTTCCTTGTCGCCATTGATAGTCAGTTTTACATTACCCGAAGGCACCAAGAAATTCTTGGCAACCAGCAGGATAACAACAAGCAGGATGACAACCACGAGGAATACTCCAATGCTTGCTAATATCATATTCATATCCATTGTTTTATTCCTTTCTTTTAGATGTTCAAACCAGAGAAACACATAAATGCCATTGCCATCAGACCTACAGTGATAAACGTGATGCCCAGCCCTTTCAACGGAGCAGGAACGTCAGAATAGGCCATTTTCTCACGGATGGCAGCCAAACCCACGATAGCCAGCAACCAACCGATACCGGAGCCCAACGCATAAGAGACAGCATCAGCAATGCCACCGATGAATTTCGGGTCGCTCTCACCCAGCGTGATGCGCTGCTGCATGAAAAGAGAAGCACCCATGATGGCACAGTTTACAGCAATCAGCGGCAGGAAGATACCCAGTGAAGCATACAGCGAAGGGCTGAAACGCTCTACAATCATTTCCACCAACTGAACGATAGCTGCGATTACAGCAATGAAAAGAATAAAGCTCAGGAAGCTGAGGTCAACGCCTTCAATGATTGCGTTGGCAGCCAGCACCTTGGTCTGCAATAAATAGTTGACCGGAAGCGTAACCACCAACACGAAAGTTACGGCGATACCCAGTCCTACGGCAGTCTTCACATTCTTCGATACGGCAAGGTAAGAACACATACCGAGGAAGAACGCGAATATCATGTTGTCCACAAAGATAGAGCGGACGAATAAACTTATTAAATGTTCCATATCTCTTCGATAAATTAAGAATTAAAGAATTAAAGAATTAAAGCAATGAGAACTTGTACTGCAGCAGAGCAGCCCATTTTTCATTCTTTCATTTTTCATTCTTCATTTATTTATTACTGCTTTTCCTGCAATTCTTTGTGACGTGCACGCTGATACCAGATGATGCAAGCGCAGAGAATCAACGCCATTGGCGGCATCAGCATCAAGCCGTTGTTCACATAGCCCAACTTCTGCAGAGGTTCATAGTTCAAGATGTTGAAACCGAGCAGCGTTCCCGAACCCAGAAGCTCGCGGAAGAAGGCTACGATTACCAGAATCTTGGCATATCCCAAACCATTACCCACACCGTCAAGGAAAGATTCCCAGGGACCGTTCTGCATGGCAAATGCTTCCAAGCGTCCCATCAGGATACAGTTGGTAATAATCAGACCTACATATACAGAAAGCTGCACACTTACATCGTAAGCAAAAGCTTTCAGAATCTCACTTACAATAGTTACCAACGCGGCAACAACCACCAGCTGAACGATGATACGGATACGGTTGGGTATCGTCTTGCGCAGCAGTGAAATCACTACATTGGAGAATGCTGTAATCACCGTCACTGAAAGACCCATCACAATGGCAGGCTCCAGTTTGGCAGTAACAGCCAAAGCAGAACAGATACCCAATACCTGCACGGTAACGGGGTTGTTCAGTCCCAGCGGAGTAGAGAATACTTCTTTATTCTTCTTTGAAAACAATTGTCCCATATTCTTATTCCTCCTCATTATTATTAGTTAAAAAGTTCTTGTAGCTGCTCAGACAAGCCTTCAACATGGCATCCACACCTACAGAAGTGATGGTACCACCGGAAATGCCGTCCACCTGATAGTCAGGTTTCTCTACCTTGCCGTTCTTCACAACACCGAGGACTACCTCGCCGTTCTCCAACGTTTTCTTGCCGGGGAACTCTCCCTGGAAGTGCGCACTGGCAATTTCGGCACCCAGACCCGGAGTCTCACTGGCATGGGAGAAGTAAACACCGTAAACGGTATCCTTGTCGCTGTTCAGTGCAACATATCCCCAAATAGCGCCCCAAAGACCGGCACCGTAAACGGGGAATACATATTTCTTCTCACCGTCAACCTCTGCCACGAATACGTGCAGACGGTTATTTTCTTTGGCTTCCTTCTCGTAAGCGGTAGCAAATACACCGGTATTCTCTGTCAGAGTACCGTCAACGTTCATCAGCATATCGCCCTTTACATATTTATTATATTCAGCTTCGGCATCCTTCACGTCCTTGATGTTGAGTGCAGCAAGAATCTGCTTCTTCGTGTCAAGTTCCACATTCTTGTTCTGCGTCTCGCGCAAGGAAGAACTTACGAATGCCAGCAGGAATGCAACGATAACAACCATTACCGAAGCATAAATGATAGTATAACTATTACTATTGGTATTCATTTCTTTTCCGGTATTTAATTGTTAGACTTGATTGCACGTTTCTCGCGACGGCTGATGTTGCCCTGTACCACACAATAGTCAATCAGCGGAGCGAAGATATTCATCAGCAGGATGGCAAGCATCATACCTTCGGGGTAACCGGGGTTGAGCACACGGATAATGATAGCCATGGCACCAATCAGGAATCCGAAGATATACTTACCGGTCTCTGTACGTGCCGATGTAACGGGGTCGGTAGCCATGAACACGGCACCGAAGCAGAAACCACCCAGCACGAGGTGTTCGTACCAAGGCATCTGTGCCATCGGAGTGTCGGGACCGATTGCATTGAACACCCATGCCATGAAGGCACCGCCTACGAATACGGAGAACATCGTCTTCCAGCTTGCAATACCCGTCCACAACAGCAGAATGGCACCCAGAGCGATGGCGATAACGCTTGTCTCACCGATAGAACCCGGAATAAGGCCGGTCACCATGTCCCAGGAGAACTCCGGAACGGCGCCCGAGGTAGCGGCTGCACCCAACGGAGTAGCTACCGTCAGACCATCTACCGACTGTCCCAGACCGAAGATACTGTCGCCCGATACCCAAACGGCATCACCGGACATCTTCGTAGGATAGGCGAAGAATAAGAATGCACGGGTAATCAAAGCTACGTTGAACACGTTCATACCCGTACCACCGAATACTTCCTTAGCAAAAATTACAGAGAATGCAGTAGCCACCGCCAGAATCCACAACGGGCAGTCTACCGGAACAATCATCGGAATCAAGATACCGGAAACCAAGAAACCTTCCTGAATCTCCTCCTTCTTCCACTGAGCCACTACGAACTCAATGCCGAGACCTACTACATAAGATACAATGATTTTTGGCAATACAGCCAGAAAACCGTAGATGAACATTTCCCAGAAGCCTCCGGCAGCACCGGTCGCGTGGAAATGCTGGTAACCTACGTTATACATACCGAACAGCAGCGCCGGTACTAACGCAATGACCACCATCGACATGATGCGTTTGCTGTCAATGGAGTCGTGAATATGCGTTCCCGATTTCGAAGTGGCATTGGGCACGAACAGGAATGTTTCGAAGCCATCAAACACCGAACGAAATGCGTGGAATTTGCCGCCTTCCTCAAAGTTCGGCTTTATCTTGTCGAGATAATTTCTTAACGCTTTCATTAATATATTTACGATTTTACGATTTACAATTTACGATTTGCCATACGCCCCGATTATGCCATTTCGGCACGAAGCATATCGAGCCCTGCACGTACGATGCGCTGCACTTCCACTTTGGAAGAACATACGAATTCGCAGAGAGCGAAGTCTTCGGGAGCTACTTCGTAGATGCCCAGAGCCTCCATACGGTCGATGTCACCTGCAATGATTGCTTTCACCAAGTATTCGGGGAAGATGTCCATCGGAAATACGCGGTCGTATTCGTTGGACATAATCATGTGACGTTCACCACCCTTGATACGGGCATCTATCACATATTCCTTCTTGCCCATCAACCAGCTGAAGTAAGAGCGGTTGACGCTGAACTGATTGAAACGCGGCATAATCCAACCCAACATTTCATGGATTTCATCTCCTTCGGGAATAACGGTCAGCTGGCTGTCGAAAGAGCCGAGGAAGCCGTTCGGAGAAACTTTCTTACCGGTCAGCACGTTGCCGCTGATGTAGCGGAGGTCTTTGTCGGTAGTCACGTTACCTTTGAAAACGTTCGTCAACAGAGCGCCGACTTTCAGCTTGCAATAAGCGGGTTTCAACACTTCGGAACCCGTTACAGCCACCGTACGGGTCATGTCCACACGACCGGTATTCATCAGACGTCCGATGAAGAGTACGGCTTCGGCACTGATGGTCCAGACCGTTTCACCCTTCACTACCGGAGAGATGTGGTTAATCTGTACACCCACGTTGCCTGCCGGATGTGGTCCGTCGAAAGCTGTTACGGTAACGTTCTTTGCCTGCACAAGAGCAGCAGACTTTTGTTTTACACTAATACCCAGATACGTCTTTGCCATCTTTGACAAAGCGTCGAGTCCCGTCTGGAAGTTTGCTTCTTCTCCCTTCAGCGCGAATTCAAAATCGGGAGCCAGCGGATTGCTGTCGAAAGCCGAAATGAAGATAGCTTTCGGAGTTACCGTCGGATCAGCGATAACGTCGTACGGACGTTGGCGGATGAAAGCGAACATACCTGCTTGCAAAAGAGCTTCTTTTACTTGCTGGCCGCTCATCTTGGACGGGTCCATCTTGCCGAATTCCTCATAGTCTTGCTCAGTGGCAGCCTCTACGACGATGTTCAGCACCTTGCGGCGTGCACCACGCTCCACGCTTGTCACTACGCCGCTAACGGGCGAAACAAATTTCAATTCAGGATGATTCTTGTCGATAAACAAGGGTCCCCCGGCCATCACATATTCCTGCTCTTTGACCACCACTTTCGGAGTGATGCCTGTATAGTCATCGGGAACCAGCGAATAGAATCCCGGTTCCTTAACAGACACAAGTTCCTGGGCAGCAGCGCCTTTCAGGTTGATGTCAAGGCCTTTACGTAACTTAATTACATTTGCCATGCGTTTATTTAAAATAATGGTTTCATTAATTTGCCGCAAAAGTAGCAAAAAAGAACGTGAATAAAGAGTAAAAAAGAAAGGAATTACGGAGAAATTTCCGTAATCCCTTTCGTTAACGAACACGAGAACAAGGATTAGGGGTTAAGGATTAGGGATTAATACCCTGCGGAATCATAGTGCAGCCCACTAATCCTTAATCCCTAATCCTTATCATCACTTTTCTTCAGCGAACATCGGGTCCCATGCCGGCAGGCGGACGGGCTTTTGTTTAAACAGTTCCATCACTTTGGCGGGAACATACTTTGTCTCCACTACCAGACGGAACATGTATTCATTGAACCACTCGTCGGTCATGATGAGATGTCCCTGATAACCGGAAGCGGCTCCCCAACTGTTCTCTACCATCCACTTTACGGGCTTTCCGTCTTTGTTCAAGTCAACGGCCATCAAGGTCATGGCGTGGGAAGAGCCACTGGAGAAAGTCTGGATACGTTGCTTCTTGTCCATCCCGAAGGTGGTGCCCATCAGTGATTCGTAGTCATAGTTTTTCACATCGAGCAGACCGCGTTCGGAGTTCAGGAACTTGCCCACATCGCAAGAGAAGTACATCATGGTGCTGTCCTTCAAGGAGGCAATGGCCATCTCTTTGATGTCCTCTACGGGCAGGTTGACATAAGTCCAGTTCTTGCCGTCGTAACGGTGGCGGTCATAGTCTATTTCATAGCACTTGTAATACTCGCGACTGGGGTCGTTCATCAGCATTACGTAGTTGGTCAGCAGTTGTTTGTCTCCATATTTCTCAAGGAAAGACATGGGAGTGTGATGCTCTGTCTCCACAGGATTACCCTTGGCATCGTGGCGGACATAGTCGAACTCCGTGGGAGGTACACCGAGGTTCAGCACCAGCATGCGGTAGATGGTTCCGAGCATCGTAGTTTTCTCCTTCTCCAGAGCTTCGGGCTTGGCACCGGCGGCAGCCATGTCACGCAGTTGCAGACCATACTCTTTCAGCTTCAGAGAGATGAGGTTGGCCATGCGGGAGGTATTTTCACTGCTGTTTGTTTCGGGCATGGCATCTTTGGGAACAAGGCCGTATTTGGAAACAATGTCGGCCACACCGGTAAAGGTACCCCCATCGCTCAGCGGATGCTGGAAGAGCCATTCCACGGTCTTATCAGTCAGGGGACTCTTGGAGGTGTCGATGATGCCTTGCAAGAAGAGGTTTGCCTTCTCCAACTGGTCCCAGAAGAAGGGATAGACTTCGGAGAACTCGAAAGACTGGAAACCGTATTCGGCAAGGGTCTTGGCACGCATCACATTCAGCCCCGTAAACAGCCAGCAGCGGCCAGACGACTTCTGGTCGGTGATACCTTTGGATTCTACCTTGATGGAGAAGTGGGTATCCATGCCCTGCATATTCTCCTGGTTGAGTGCCAGTTTACGGATGTCATTATTGCCTATGGCATTGCGGAGCGCCTTGTCGGCAGCCGTGCCTTGATAACTTTGCTTGATTTGTCCAAGCATTTCGGGGCTGATACCCCCTTTTCCCTCTTGTGCCTGCACAGAGAACAGTGCGGCACTCAGAACAATTACAGATAAAAATCGTTTCTTCATTCAGATTATGTGTTTTTAGTTATTGATGTCTTGCTTCGTGAAGCAGACAAAAGTAATGTCTTTTTTGATAATTTTAGTGACATCTTTAGATTTATTATCTATTACAGCGAAAACTATTCGGGATAAAATAGTTTCCTTTGCACCCACATTTCGTACGACATGAAAAAATATATACTAAGCATTATCGCACTGGTGCTGTTCGCCACCACCTTTTATGCCCAGGAACAGACTGCGGCCGCCACAAACGACAGCGTTCCTGCACTGACCAAAAAAGAACTACGCAAGCAAAAGGTAGCGCGTCGGAATCTGCATTACAATATTCTGGGCGGACCCAGCTACACCCCCGACTTCGGTGCCGTGCTGGGAGGAAGCGCCCTAATGACCTTCCGCATGAACCCCAGCGACACCACGCAGCTGCGCTCCGTAGTGCCCATGGCCATCGCCTTCATGTTCAACGGTGGCATCAATCTCTTCTCCAAACCGCAACTCTTCTTTAAGGGCGACCGTTTCCGTATCTTCGGAAAGTTCAGCTATAAAAATACGGAAGAAAACTTTTACGGCATCGGCTATAATACCAATAAAGATTATGTACGAAGCGACAGTACCAGCAAATACCGGTACAGCGGCGTGCAAATCAACCCCTGGTTCCTTTTCCGACTGGGCAACAGCAATATCTTTGCCGGACCTCAAATCGACATCAATTACGACCACTTGACGGAGCCCGGCAAGTTCTTGGTGGACGAACCCTCGTACAAAGAGGCAGGCGGTACGGCTAATGGCTATAACAACTTCAACTCCGGCCTCGGTTTCCTGCTGACATACGACAGCCGTGACGTCCCTGCCAACGCCTACCGTGGTATGTATCTGGATTTCCGCGGCATGATGTACGCCAAGTTCATCGGCAGCGACCAGACCTTCTACCGCCTAGAGATAGACTACCGCCAATACAAGTCACTGGGCAAGCGCAGGGTGCTCGCGTGGACGGCACAGACCAAGAACGTGTTCGGTGACGTCCCTCTGACGCAATATGCCCTCACCGGAACGCCTTTCGACCTGCGCGGCTACTACATGGGGCAATATCGCGACAAGTCCTCGCATGTGGTCATGGCAGAGTACAGACAGATGCTCAATACCGACCGCAGCACTTGGGTGAAGCGGATGCTCAACCACATAGGTTTTGTAGCCTGGACCGGCTGCGGCTTCATGGGCCCCACTCCCGGCAAGATAGAGGGTGTACTGCCCAACTATGGTGTAGGTCTGCGCATTGAGGTACAGCCACGCATGAACGTCCGCCTGGATTTAGGCAAAAACACGGTAAACAACCAGATGTTGTTTTACTTCAATATGACAGAAGCGTTTTGAGTAACGCCCTGCCTACCTGCCCATCCCTTTCCTATGGAGAATGATGATTGAAAGCCTTTAATCGCCTCTCACTCACAAGGTTATTCAAGCTCACCTCTATAGGAAGCCCACTTCCTTATAACATCGGAACACCTTGAGAAACAAACATTTTATTTTTCTTTTCTTTTTCTTGCATCGGTAAAAGATTATCCATACTTTTGGCAATCACATTTCTTTTTATCAAAAAAAGGAAGCAAACGAGCGGATACATGAAAGCCCTTGAAGTACTCTTCTGGATAAGTTTATTCATAGTGTTCTATACTTATATAGGATATGGTATACTATTATATATCCTGGTCAAGATAAAAGAATGTTTCCGTAAGCCTGCGCCCCGTCCGATGCCTGCCGACGATGCTTTACCCCCATTGACGCTATTTATCGCCGCCTACAACGAAGAAGATGTAGTGGATGAAAAAATGCGCAACTGCCTGGAGCTGGATTATCCCGCCGACAAGCTACGCATCCTCTGGGTGACCGACGGCAGCAACGACCATACCAACGAACGCCTCTCCCACTGGCCGCAAGCCATCGTCCTCCACCAACCCCAACGCCAAGGCAAGACAGCCGCCCTGAACCGCGGTATACATTTCGTAGAAACGCCCCTTGTCGTGTTCACCGATGCCAATACTCACCTCAACCGCGAAGCCCTGCGGGAGATAGTGCACGCCTTCACCGACCCTAAAGTGGGATGCGTGGCAGGCGAAAAACGTATCGCCGTGCAAAGCAAGGACAATGCTGCCTCGGGGGGAGAAGGGCTATACTGGAAATACGAATCCACCCTCAAAGCGCTCGACGCACGCCTCTATTCGGCAGTAGGCGCAGCGGGTGAACTGTTTGCCGTGCGCCGCGAGCTGTTCGAGGAAATGCAGACAGATACGCTGCTCGACGACTTCATACTCTCCCTGCGCATCGTCATGCAGGGACACACCATTGCCTATTGTGCCAATGCCTATGCCGTAGAAAGCGGCTCGGCAGACATGCGCGAGGAAGAAAAGCGCAAGGTGCGCATCGCTGCCGGGGGCTTGCAGTCCATCTGGCGGCTGCGTCCGCTGCTCAACCCATTCCGTTACGGCACATTCTGTTTCCAATATATTTCCCACCGGGTGCTGCGCTGGTCGCTCACTCCTATCCTATTGTTCCTATTGCTTCCCCTCAACACAATTCTCATCTTTACGACAAGCACGCCATTACTGTATGCCATCATCTGGCTGTTACAAGCTCTTTTCTACCTCATGGGAAGTTGGGGGTACTACCTTTCAATGAAGCATATAAAAAACAAGATACTTTTCATCCCCTACTATTTCCTCTTCATGAACGTCAACGTCATACGAGGATTCAACTACCTGCACAAGCGCAAAGGCAATGCAAGCGGCGCATGGGAGAAGGCCAGAAGGGCATGAAACTAATACTGTAAGAATGAAAAACATTTTGAAACAAGCTGAAAACGCCGAGAGACTGTTGAAGCTGACGTCAGATACCATGCTCCTTCTGAACCGGGACGGCATTTGCATGGACATCGCAGTGTACAATGTAAACCTTTGGTTCATGAAGGAAGAAAAGCTGCTGGGCAAGAATCTGTTCCAACTGATACCGCCGTCCACTTACTACCAAGTATATCCGGAGTTCAAGAAGGTACTGACGCAAAAGGTACGTTCAGTCCATAATTACGAAATGACACTGGGTCACACTACCTATTACTTTAAATGCATCATGTACCCGTACGACGGCATGGTCCTCTGCCAGTACCGCGACATCACAGAACGCAGCCAGCGCAAACTGGAACTCGAAAAGAAAAACCACGAGCTCAACGAAATACAAAAGGCCGCCCTCATCGGAAACTGGCAATACGATACCCAGACCCGCATATTCTGTTATGCAGGCCATACGGGCATCATGTGTTCGGAAGAGGTGCAGCACATCAATATGGACAATTATCTGGAACTCATCCTTCCTGAAGACCGGAAAAGCTTTACCGGCTGGATGAAAGAGAATCTGAAAGGCAAGATGGAAAACAGCGTGGACTACCGCATCTTCCTCCAAGGAAACATTTTCTATATCCGCCTCAAGGCGTTTGCCCGCGAACGGCAGAAAGACGGGAATGTCACTATAGAAGGATACATACAGAACATTACCGACATACAGAAACGGCGCAACGACATCAATCTGCTGACACATGCCATCAACAACTCCACCGAGGACATTTATTCGGCACACGAAGACGGCACGCTGATATTCTGCAACCGTTGCTTCAAGGAACGGCATGGCATCGGTAATGGCCAAGACATCACCCGGATGAAGATATACGACCTGCCCTCATACGGCAGGGATGAAACATCCTGGAAAGAGTTTGCCAACCGTGTCAAACGTGGAGAGACGAACCACGGATACATCGTCTACCATCCGCTGCCCAAGCGTCCGGAAGTACTCGCCATTGAAGGAAACGCTTATTGGGTGACAAGCGACAAAGGGGAAGGAACCATCTGGACATTCGGAAGAGACGTATCGACACGCATCCGGCATGAGCAGCAAATCAAACAGTTCAACCAGATTTTGGACAAAATCATCGAAAACCTCCCGGCAGGCATTGTTGTGAAGGACATCAACAACAACTTCAAGTACCTCTACCGCAACCGCGAATCGTATAACCGCGAAATCCCCATACAAGAGGCATTGGGAAAGGACGACTTCGATTTTTATCCTCTGGAGACTGCTCAGGAAAAGAGGGCGCAAGACATCGAAATAGCCAGAACCGGCAAAGAGATGCACTGGATTGCGGAAGAACGCGACGGAAACGGAAATCCCATCTATCTGGACAAACGGAAGATGAAGATTGAAAGCAACGACTTCTCCCCCATCCTGCTGAACATCGAATGGGACATCACGGAAATGGAACAGATGAAACGGGAACTGCTCGTAGCCAAGGAGAAAGCCGAGACCTCCGACCGGCTCAAATCTGCCTTTCTCGCCAACATGAGCCACGAGATACGCACACCGCTCAATGCCATTGTAGGCTTCTCACGAATTATTGCCGAAAGTACCGACGAGGAAGAACGGCTAGGCTATTACGAAATAGTGGAATCGAACAACGAACGCCTGCTCCAGCTCATTAACGAAATCCTCGACTTATCAAAAATAGAATCGGGCATCGTGGAGTTCACCATCACGCCCGTACGCCTCCATCCACTCTGCAAGGAGATACATGACGCACATATTTTCCGCTGTCCCGAAGGAGTGGAACTGATATACGAACCCTCTGACGAGAATATCGTGATTGACGGAGACAAGAACCGGATTTTCCAGGTCATTTCCAATCTGATAGGCAATGCCTTCAAGTTCACCACCACCGGGCACATCAGTTACGGGTATCGCCGGGAAGGCAAGTATGTAGCATTCCACGTCACCGATACGGGTATGGGCATTGCACCGGACAAGGTGGACCGGGTATTCGAACGTTTCGTCAAGGTGAACAACTTTGCCCAGGGCACCGGATTGGGACTTTCTATCTGCAAAACCATCATCGAACGTCTGGGTGGCAACATATCCGTCACTTCAGAGGTGGGTAAAGGCACCACATTTACTTTTGTTCTCCCGCTGGAATCCACCAGCAAAACAGAGGCGGAAAAGAAAGAAGAGGACAACCAGGAAACGACAGCAGAGACACACTCCACAGAGCAGAGGGGCAAAAATGCAGCCCCCGGAGATTCCCCGAAGAATGAAGAGGTCGGAGCACTCCCTACCCCTCCTTCCAAGACCATCCTGATTGCCGAAGATACAGAAAGCAACTTCATCCTAATTAACGCCATTTTAGGCCGACTCTATCGGCTGAAACATGCCAAAGACGGCATGGAAGCCGTAACGATGTTCGAGGAAGTCCACCCCGACCTCATCTTGATGGACATGAAAATGCCCAACCTTGGCGGAATCGACGCCACTCGCATCATCCGTGAACTGGTACCGGACGTCCCCATCATCGCCCTTACAGCCTATGCCTACGAGCACGACAAGCAAGCTGCCCTGGAAGCAGGTTGCAACGACTTCCTTACCAAACCCTTCACTCAAGAAGTGCTGAAGGAAACCATCAAGAAATGGCTGGATGATAAAGGATGACTGAAAAACAGTCATCCTCCACTTTATGCAAAAATATCACTTCGCTGGATATAAGCAATCACATCCCCTTTATTGACCACATCCCCTTGCTTGGCACAGACTTCCACCACACGTCCGGTAAATCCGGTCCATATCTTCTCGTATTCGCCCCACGGCGTAGAGATGTAGCAGAACACCTCATCATGCTGGTACTTGCGTCCGATGAAAGGAGCAGAAGAAGGACCTTCGACGGAAACCTCCCAAAGCACTTGCCCCTTGGAAGGCGCGATTATCGGGTCTGCCTTGGCACGCTTCAGCTTCTTGATTTCTTCTTCCGAGTATCCGTTTTTGGCCATTGCCGCATCCTTGGCACGCTGCAGGTCATCCTCAAAACGTTTCTTGGCAACGCCGGATTTATAGTCGCGATACTGTCGGTCGTGCATGGCAAGCTCGAAGAGTTCCT
The DNA here is from genome assembly GCF_003603515.1 of Bacteroides sp. AM32-11AC. Classification (NCBI taxonomy): domain Bacteria; kingdom Pseudomonadati; phylum Bacteroidota; class Bacteroidia; order Bacteroidales; family Bacteroidaceae; genus Bacteroides; species Bacteroides sp. AM32-11AC. The sequence goes on from NZ_QTNH01000011.1 coordinate 62,687, forward strand.
CGTCATCATCGCCATATTCCCAACCGTTTTCGTCCATCTCTTTCCGGTATGTATCCAGAGCATCCGGGTAGTTCAGCTGCGGGTCCGTATCCACGAACTCAAAGCCTTTGGACTTAGCCAGTTCCACTATCTCGGGCGCTAAAGTACCGGGGAGGCGTCCACTCTTGCCCAGAATCATGTCCCACGTATGGTTGTCTATCATCGTCCAACGCTCCTCTCCCTTTACCTGCTGCATGAGGTTCATCAAAGCCACATTCTTCACATACTGGCTGAAAGGAGTCACCAAAGGAGGATAACCCAGCTTGGGCCATACATATTCCACTTCGTCGAACAGCATGACGAGCAGGTCGTCCAGACTGAGTTCCGGCTCGTTCTTACCGCGCAGTATCATGTTGATGCCGGAATGCACTCCCTTCAAGTCGGCCATCATGGAGCCCATCATGCCACCCGGCAAACCGCACTTCAGCAAGAGTGAGGACATATGTTTATTGGTGGGGTCCATGAAATAACCCAAGAACTCGTCAATGAACTCCTGCGTCATGGCACGGGCTTTCATGTAGGCTTTCATGTTTATGTCGGGCACTTGGAAACCCAGGTCTTTCAGCATGGCCTGCACGGAGATGATGTCCGGATGAACCTTGCCCCACGACATGGGTTCCATCGCCACATCGATGATGTCGGCACCGTTCTCACAGACTTCGAGAATGGAAGCCATGGAAAGTCCGGGACCGCTATGCCCGTGGTATTGTATCAGCACATCGGGGTGCTTCTCCTTAATGGTTCTGACAAGCTGTCCCAGCATACCCGGACGTCCGATGCCCGCCATATCCTTCAAGCAGATTTCAGGTGCCCCGGCTTCAATCAACCGGTCGGCAATACTGGCATAGTATTCCACCGTATGGACGGGAGAATACGTGATGCAGAGCGTAGCCTGCGGTATCATGCCCGCTTCCAGAGCATATTTGATAGAAGGAATTATATTCCGCGTCTCGTTCAATCCGCAGAAGATACGGGTAATGTCCACACCCTGGGCATGCTTCACCTTGTACATCAGCCGGCGCACATCTGCCGGAACGGGATACATGCGCAGTGCATTTAGCCCGCGGTCGAGCATATGCGTCTGTATGCCTGCTTCCCTAAAAGGTGCGGTAAAGGCGCGTACAGCCTTGTTGGGATTTTCACCATACAGAAGGTTTACCTGCTCAAAAGCTCCTCCGTTTGTTTCAACGCGTGCAAAACAACCCATTTCAACTATCAACGGAGCAATACGTACCAACTGGTCTACCCGGGGTTGATACTTACCGGACGACTGCCACATGTCCCGGTAAACAAGACTGAATTTAATTTCCTTTTTCATCATAGTCAATAATAAGAGATTTTCCTTCGGTTAACTTAACATATACAAATATAAAGGATTATTCTGACATATAGTCAAGAATAACCCTTAAAAATTCATCAGAAGCAATATGTTATATATCATATTGCTACTATCAAATTATTATCAGATGAAATCTTTCAATTCATCCTGCAACTTCTGGCGCGTAAAGAAGATGCGGCTTTTCACCGTTCCGAGCGGAAGGCCGAGGCGTTCGGCAATCTCGCGGTACTTGAAACCGGACACATGCATGGAGAAAGGGACTTTATAGTCGCGTGGAAGGGCATTGACGATGCGATGCATTTCTTTCAGGTCGTAGGCACCCTCGGTACTGGCAAAACCAGAGTCCTGGGGCATGCTGAGGTGATACTGATTGTCCGTCTGGTCCACAAAAGTCTGTTCGCGAACTATTTTCCGGTAATTATTGATAAAGATGTTGCGCATAATGGTATACATCCAACCTCTGAAATTGGTGTCGGGTTCAAATTTGTCTTCGTTATCCAAAGCCTTGAGAGATGTCTCTTGCAACAAATCATTCGCTTCTTCCCGGTCGGCTGTCAACTTGTATGCAAAGCGAAGCAGTTCTTCTTGCACTGCAAGCAAATCTTTTCTAAAACTGTAAGTATTCATACTTTGCTCAATTTTTAAATAGTTAATAATGGTTTAGGTTTTACGATTGCAAGTATAAGGAAGATTTGAAGCCCCGGGGGACGGAATACGGTTTTTATTAGGGGTGAAAACTATCATTTGACAGTTTACACCCCCTCTCTGATAGTTTACGGGTGATATTATATACTGAAAACCATCATTTTTCCGAAGATTTCGTAAATGTTACGTGATTTTTTTATAGCTTTGCCTACATATAGGAAAACACTTTTATTACATAAAAACACTTTATTTTATGAAATCATTTCAATTTAAGTCACTTCTTCTGCTGGCTGCCCTCATCATTTCCCTGCCCTCCTTCGGACAAGGACTGAAGGCGTTCAAGCTGAAGAACGGTCTTTCCGTATATATATGGGAAGATGAATCCAAATCGGACGTGTTCGGACTGGTAGGCGTACGTGCCGGTTCCATCAACGACCCCGAAGAGTACACGGGACTTGCACACTACCTGGAGCACGTCATGTTTAAAGGAACAGACAAGATAGGCGCGCTGAACTGGACGGAAGAAGAACCGATCTACAAGGAAATCATCGCCAAGTACGACCAGATGGCCGAAGAAGCCGACCCGGCAAAAAAAGAAGCCATCAGCAAGGAAATCAATGAGCTGACCGTCAAAGCTGGAAAATTGGGACTTCCCAACGAATACTCCAACCTGATGGAAAGCATGGGTGCCAAAGGGGTGAATGCAGGCACCTACTATGACTGGACCTTCTATCACAGCTCCTTCCCTGCCTATCAGATAAACAAATGGCTGGAAATCTCCTCACAACGTTTCCTGCATCCCGTATTCCGTTCCTTCCAGTCGGAGCTGGAAAACGTGTACGAAGAATATAACCGTTCACAAGATGACCAGGGACGTGCACAGAACCAGTTCGTGATGGAGAAAGCTTTTGAGGGACATCCTTACTCCCGTTCCATCATCGGCCTGCCCGAACATCTGAAGAATCCCCGCCTGAGCAAGCTGATTGAATTTTACGAACAATGGTATGTCCCCGAAAACATGGTACTGGTACTCGTAGGAAACATCAAAGCCCAACAAATCAGCGGACGCATCAATGCCGCCTTTGGACGTCTGGCTGCTAAACCCTCACCCGAGCGCAAGGTCTACCAGAACCTCGAAATAAAGGGCCGCAAACAGTATTCGGCTAAAGTAGGATTCTACCCGCAAGTGGCAATGGTATTCAATGGAGTACCTGCCGGACATCCCGACGAAGACGCTCTGGACATCGCCCTGGCACTGCTGAACAACAACAGTCAGACCGGAACTATGGACAAGCTGGTACTGGACGGTGAACTGACCAGCGCCGGAGCCTACACCCGTACTTTCCGCGAACAAGGACGCGCCATCGTAGCGGCCATTCCCCTCTACGACGAAAACCAGCGCCGTTTCGAGTCGACCAAGAGCGCCGAAAAGAAAGCCTTGAAAGCCATCCAGCAAATCGCCAACGGAGAATTCGAGGACTGGAAAATTGATGCCATCAAAGCCGAGAAATGCCGCCAGTTCGACCTGGAAATGGAGTCGAACGAGGACAAGGCCATGATACTGATGAACGCCTTCTACAACGAGCAGGACTTGGGCGACATACTCAATTACAAGGACAAGATTATGGCCATCACCACTGACGACATCAAGCGAGTAGCCAAGAAATATCTGTCAGACAATTACCTGGCCCTATATATCGAAAAAGGAAAGCCTGACAAGAACGCCAAGATTGAGAAGCCGGGTTACAAACCCGTAGAACCTCCGATAGGAAAAGAATCGCTCTATGCAACACAATTCAAAAACCTGCCCATCGGACAGATGGAGGAGAAATTCGCAGACTACGGCGAAGTGCAAATCAAGCAACTGAACGACCGTTCAAAGATGTACTACACACCCAACAAGGAGAATAACGTATTCCAGTTGGTTGTACAATACGGAGCCGGTGAACGCGAATTCCCAAAACTTGGCTATGCCGCCCAGTTGATGAACAACGCAGGCATCATGGGGGCCTACGAACCGCAAGAGTTGAAAGAAGAACTCAGCAAGCTGAACGCAACCTGCCACGTGACAGCCGATGATGACAACCTCTACATCATCATGGAGGGCTACGAAGCCACCCTGCCGCAAGCCTGCCAGCTACTTTCACGCCAGATTTTGATGCCAAAACTGGACGAAAAGCAACTGGCACGTCTGAAAGGTTCGGCAATGGGTATGCGCCAGCAGCGCAAAGACAACGTCAGCATCCTGAACGAAGCACTGCGGCAGTACATGCTCTACGGAGAGAAATCAGACTACATCAAGGAACTGACCGACAAGGAGATTTACGAATTACAGATTTCAGAACTGACGGGCGACATCAACCGCGCCTCCAACTACGAGGCAAAGGTGTTCTTCACCGGAACACTCCCCTTCGACCAAGTATACGATATCCTGAGCAAGAACCTCCCATTGGTGGCCAACGAACGCCCGTCCAACTCCCCACAGGCAAAGGACATGATGCCGGTGACCGAAAACACCGTCTACTTCCTGCCTAACAACGATGCAGAACAAGCCCAAATCCACCTCTACATCCCGATGCAGAAGGCTGACAAAAAGGACGACGTGCTGCGTAGCGCATTCAACCAATACTTCGGTCTTGACTTCACCGGCATCGTTCTGAACGAAATCCGCGAAAAACGCTCCATGGCCTATACAGCCTACGCATTCGTCGGCACGCAAGGCATAGCCGGAAAAGCAAGCTATCTGCGCGGCTACATCGGTACCCAGAACGACAAGGCAAACGATGCATTGGACGTACTGATGGGTCTCGTCAACGACATGCCGAAAAATCCGGAACGTATCGACAACATCAAGAGCTACCTCCGCCAAGCCATGCTGACCAGTCACCCCAGCTTCCGCAACAAAGCCATGGAACTGGTAGACTTGGGCTACAGAGGCTACACAGACGACCCAGCAAAGGAAAACCTGCCGAAAGTAGATGCACTGACCTTTGACGACATCGTGAAATTCTACGAAGAGAACATCAAAGACAAACCTTACTGCATTTCCATCATGGGCAACCCAAAGAACATTGACCTGAAGCGACTGGAAAAATTCGGCAAGGTAGTGAAACTGAACGAACGCAAACTTTTCAACACGAAGGATGCATTGTTCTAACCTTGTTTTATCCCTTTAGCAATCCCATCCTCCTTCCCCCTTATCAGGGGAACGAGGAATATGAAAGATTCCCCGACATTTCGGTTCCAAATGCCGGGGAATCTTATTTTTAACACCTGAAGTTCTTTTGCACATTGCCCGGAATTTCACCGGAAAATCCCTGAGATTCTCAGACAGCAGATAACGGACTACCCTTCCTGCTCCTCTTCATTGCCCGAAAGGATAGGCAGGCAAATCCTATACTTCACCGCCAGTATGCGGGTAACGAACACCGTCACACCGCCCACAATCTGACACACGAAAGACTCCATCCCCAGAAGATGGCACATCCAGTAGAAGGTTCCTCCCACCACACAAGCCATCGCATAAATCTCCTTCCGGAATATCAGCGGAATTTCGTTAATGAATACGTCACGTATCACACCTCCCGCAGCCCCGGTGATGCTGCCCATAATGATGGCCACCCAGAAGGGATAGCCCAGCGCGATGCTCTTGCCCACGCCGACCACCGTGAACAGTGCCAGGCCGATACTGTCGAATATGAAGAACGTATTGTGCAGATGGATGAGATGTTTACCGAAGAGGATGACCCACAACAAGGCCAGTCCGGTACAAATCAAGTAAATGGGATCCGTCATCCAGCCCGGGGTGACGTCCAGCAACAGGTCGCGTATCGTACCGCCACCAATGGCCGTCACAAAACCCACCACATACGCTCCAAACCAGTCGAACCGCTTGGCCGAGGCCAGGCGTATGCCACTGATGGCAAAGGCAAATGTGCCAATGAAATCGAGTATCTGAACAAATGTTGGCATTATCACTTTGAGAATTAAAAATTATAAATTATAAATTAAACATTGAATAAGTGTGTATTTTCAACAGACACTCTGAAAATAATAGGCAAAGTAACAAATAATTTCCCTAAGAAAACGTATTTTTGTCGTATCATTTTTCACCAACTACGACAATGAGAATAACAATCGTATCGGGCGCACGCCCCAACTTCATGAAAATAGCCCCCATCTGCCGCGCCATCGACGCCGCCAGAGAGGCAGGAAAGAACATCTCCTACCGCATCGTCTACACCGGTCCGCAGGATGACACCAGCCTGGATGCCTCGCTCTTCTCCGACCTTTCCATGAGGAAACCGGATGCCTACCTCGGTGTCACCGGACACAACCATTCGCAGGTGGCAGCCTCCATCATGCTCGCCTTCGAGCGGGAGTTGGACGGGCATCCGGCACAAGTCGTACTGGTGGTAGATGACATGACCGCCACTATGAGCTGCTCCATCGTCGCCAAGAAGCGCGGACTGAAGGTGGCGCACGTCATAGCCGGCACACGCTCTTTCGACATGAACATGCCCCGCGAGGTGAACCGCACCATCGTGGACGCCATTTCCGACTATCTCTTCACCGCCGGCATGGTGGCCAACCGCAACCTCAACCAGGAGGGCATGATACCCGAATATATCCACTACGTGGGCAACATACTGATTGACACCATCCGTTTCAACCGCCACCGCCTGGTGCAGCCCATGTGGTTCTCCAGCCTCGGCCTGCGGAAAGGGAACTACCTGCTGCTCACCCTCAACCGCCGCGACCTGCTGGAGAAGAAAGCCGTACTGCACTCCCTGCTCCAGACCGTCATCGAGAAGGCCGGCGGCATGCCTATCGTCGCCCCGCTACACCCCTACGTGCAAAAGGCGGTGAAGTCGCTGGAAGTGAATGCTCCCAACCTGCACATCCTGCCTCCGCAGAGTTACCTGCACTTCGGATTCCTCATCAACCAGGCACGGGGCATCGTCACCGACTCGGGAAACATCGCCGAAGAAGCTACCTTCCTCGACGTCCCCTGCATCACCCTCAATACCTATGCCGAGCATCCCGAAACCTGGCGCATCGGTACCAACGAGCTGGTAGGCGAAAATTCCTTCGCTCTCTCCGCCTCGCTCGACAAGCTGCTGCACGGAGAATGGAAGCACACCACCCTGCCCGACCGCTGGGACGGACGAACGGCGGAACGCATCGTACAGACACTACTGAACGGCAACAATTCATAATCCTCCATAAATTCTATCCCAAGCTTGCAAACGTCTATCCCAAACCTACGGACGCTTATCCCAAGCTTGGGTCTTTCTATCCCAAGGCTTGGGATAGAACTTTCTCCATACGTTGTGCAACTTTATCCTTTATATCCGGCAACTTTTCTATAAGGATTCTGTACGTTTTTTATCTGTATCCGGCAAACAAGACATACGACTTTCACGTTCATTTAACCATATCTCCCGTTTCTTTAGTCTATATTTGCTTCTTGATTAACCTTAATTTGTTAACTTTGCGCCCGAATTATCTGTAACTTATGAAGCAAAGATATACAATTTACGCCCTTTTCCTGCTGTCACTGTTCGTCTCCATCAGCGCATCCGCCCAGATAAAGGGTGTCATCACAGACTCCCTCACGAACGAACCGCTGATGTATATCACCGTACAGTATGAAGGGAAAGGTGTAGGCGGCATCTCCAACGCAAACGGTGAATACCAGGTTGAAACCCACAAAGGCTGGGATGAGCTGACATTCTCCGCTGTAGGTTATATCACCAAGAAAGTGAAACTGAATCCCGGTACCCGGGTGCTGAACGTCAAGTTGCAACCGGACGACATCATGCTCTCCGAGGTCGTCGTGAAGCCCAAGAAGGAGAAATATTCCCGCAAGAACAACCCCGCCGTGGAGTTTATGAAGAAGGTCATCGAGAACAAGAAGGCCCTGAAACTGGAAGAGAACGACTACTATCAGTATCAGAAATATGAAAAGATGAAGATGTCGCTCAACGATGTCACCCCCGACAAAATGGAGAAAGGTATTTACAAGAAATTCTCCTTCTTCAAAGACCAGGTGGAGGTATCGCCCAAGACCAACAAGATGATTCTACCCATCTCCATCAAGGAGACGGCGAGCAAGACCATTTTCCGTAAAAGCCCCAAGAGCGAAAAGACCATCATCGAAGGCATGAACTCCACTGGTATCGAAGAGTTCTTCAACACCGGAGACATGCTGGGGACCATCCTTACGGACGTATTCTCCGACATCAACATCTACGACGACGACATCCGGCTGCTGCAACGCCGCTTCGTCAGCCCCATCGGTCGCGGAGCCATCAGCTTCTACAAGTACTATCTGATGGACACACTCATGGTGGACAAGCAGGAGTGCGTGCATCTGACTTTCGTTCCGCAGAACCCGCAGGACTTCGGTTTCACGGGGCACCTCTACGTGGTGAAGGACTCCACCTATGCCGTGAAGAAATGTACCATGAACCTACCCAAGAAGACGGGTGTCAACTTCGTGGAAAACCTCGACATCGTGCAGCAGTTCGAACAACTGCCCGACGGAAACTGGGTGCTGACCGATGACGACATGACCGTGGAACTGCACTTTGTGAAAGGCATCCAAGGCCTGGAAGTACAGCGGACCACCAAGTACAGCGACTATCAGTTCACAGAGATAGAACCCCGCCTCTTCCGCCTGAAAGGAAATGTCATCAAGGAGGCGAACATGCTTGCCAAGAGCGACGAGTATTGGGCGAAAGTGCGCCAAGTGCCTCTCACCAAGAAGGAGAGCACGATGGACGTATTCATGAACCGTATCGAACAGATTCCCGGCTTCAAGTACGTCATCTTCGGAGCGAAAGCCTTGATTGAGAACTTCGTGGAAACGGGCAGCAAGAAACATCCCAGTAAGTTCGACTTCGGTCCTATCAATACAATGATAACCAGCAACTACGTCAACGGCACCCGTTTCCGTCTGAGCGGTATGACAACCGGTAACCTCGACCCGCATTGGAGCCTGAGCGGTTACGGCGCCTACGGAACCAAGGACAAGAAATGGTTCTACTCCGGGCAGGTGGCCTACTCCTTCAACAAACGCGAATACGTATTGTGGGAGTTCCCGAAGCACTACATCGCCTTCAAGTACACCTACGACGTGATGTCTCCCATGGACAAGTACCTCGCCACGGACAAGGACAACTTATTTGTCGGCTGGAAATGGACCACGGTAGACCAGATGTCCTACATGCGCGATGCCACGCTGACCTACGAGCTGGAAACCAATACCGGCTTCTCCGTACAGGCCATGGCACGCCACCGCAACGACCAGCCTGCGGGGCAACTGCAATACTGGAAGAACAACGGAGAAACACCCGGACAGTGGGATGAAAAGAATACGCTGGTGCACGACATCACCACTACCGAGCTGGGTGTGACCCTGCGTTACGCTCCCGGCGAAACCTTCGTCAACACCAAACAGCGCCGCGTGCCCGTATCGTTGGATGCGCCCACCTTCACCCTCTCCCACACCGCCGGATTCAAGGGCGTGCTGGGTGGAGAGTACAACTTCAACCTGACGGAAGCCAGCATCCGGAAGCGCTTCTGGCTCGGCTCGTGGGGCAAGCTGGACGTAACGGCACGTGCCGGTGCGCAATGGAACACCGTTCCCTTCCCCCTGCTGAACCTACCGATGGCAAACCTCTCGTACATCACGCAGAACAACGAGTCCTTCAACCTCATCAACAACATGGAGTTCCTGAACGACCGTTACGCCTCCCTCAACCTAAGCTACGACATGAACGGAAAACTCTTCAACCGCATCCCGCTCATCAAGAAGCTGAAGTGGCGCGAGATGTTCCGCATCCGTGGTCTGTGGGGCACGCTGACGGACAAGAACAACCCATACAAGAGCAACAATCCCGACTTGTTCCTCTTCCCCATGCGCGACGGTGTACCCACCAGCCACGTCATGGGCAAGACTCCCTATGTGGAAGCCAGTGTAGGTATCTACAATATCTTCAAGCTGCTCCACATAGAATATGTACGCCGACTGACCTATACGGATATACCGGGAGTGAAGAAGGGCGGTATACGCTTCATGATATTAATGATTTTTTAAGAGTTACATACTATGCAACCATTAGCAGAACGGCTTAGACCAAGAACATTAGATGAATATATCGGTCAGAAACATTTAGTGGGACCGGGTGCAGTGCTGCGTAAGATGATTGATGCAGGACGTATCTCTTCGTTTATCCTATGGGGTCCTCCGGGAGTGGGAAAGACAACCTTGGCGCAGATTATCGCCAACAAGCTGGAAACTCCTTTCTATACGCTCAGTGCCGTGACCAGCGGCGTGAAGGACGTGCGCGACGTGATAGAGCGCGCCAAGAGCAACCGTTTCTTCTCGCAAGCCAGTCCCATCCTCTTCATTGACGAGATACACCGCTTCAGCAAATCGCAGCAAGACTCACTGCTGGGAGCCGTGGAGCAAGGCACCGTGACGCTGATAGGCGCCACCACGGAGAACCCTTCGTTCGAGGTCATCCGCCCGCTACTATCCCGCTGCCAGCTCTATACCCTGAAGTCACTGGAGAAGGACGACCTGCTGGAACTGCTGCAACGCGCCATCACCACGGACACCGTGCTGAAGGAACGGAAAATAGAACTGAAAGAAACCACCGCCATGCTCCGCTTCAGCGGAGGGGATGCCCGCAAGCTGCTCAACATCCTCGAACTGGTGGTAGACTCCGAAGCCGCAGACCCCGTCCTCATCACGGATGACATGGTGACCGAACGCCTTCAACAGAACCCTCTTGCTTACGACAAGGACGGCGAGATGCACTACGACATCATCTCCGCTTTCATCAAATCCATTCGCGGCAGCGACCCGGATGGCGCCATCTACTGGCTGGCACGCATGGTAGAAGGCGGTGAAGACCCTGCCTTCATAGCCCGCCGCCTCGTCATCTCTGCCTCCGAAGACATCGGACTGGCCAACCCCAACGCGCTGCTGCTTGCCAACGCCTGCTTCGACACGCTGATGAAAGTGGGATGGCCCGAAGGACGTATCCCCCTGGCAGAAGCCACCATATACCTCGCCACCAGTCCTAAGAGCAATTCAGCCTATATGGCCATCAACAATGCCCTGGAACTGGTACGCGAAACGGGCAACCTCCCCGTCCCCCTGCACCTACGCAATGCGCCCACCAAGCTGATGAAGCAGTTGGGCTACGGCGAGAAGTATAAGTACGCCCACGACTACCCCGGCAACTTCGTCAAGCAGCAATTCCTGCCCGACGAACTGAAAGACCGCCGCATCTGGGAACCACAACTCAACCCTGCCGAGCAAAAGCATAAGGAACGGATGCAGCAACTCTGGGGAGAGGAAAAGAAATGGTAAACTATCAATTCAAATTAAAAATTGAAAATTAGAGATTAAAAGTCGGATACAGAAAATCCCCACAACAAATAACTCATAACTCATAACTCCATGAATATAGTAGTATTAGACGGCTATGCCGCCAACCCCGGTGACCTTTGCTGGGACGAATTGCAAGCCTTGGGCGAGTGCACCATCTACGACCGCACCGCCCCTGCGGAAGTATTGGAACGCGCCGCTGGTGCAGAAATCCTGCTGACCAACAAAACTGTACTCACCGCCGAGCACATGGCGGCACTGCCCGAACTGAAATACATCGGTGTGCTGGCTACCGGATATAACATCGTAGACACCGCCGCTGCCAAAGAACGCGGCATCATTGTCACCAATATTCCCGCCTACAGCACCGACTCCGTTGCCCAGATGGTCTTTGCCCATATTCTGAACATCACCCAGCAAGTGCAACACCACTCCGAAGAGGTGCACCGGGGCCGCTGGACAGCAAGCAAGGACTTCTGCTTCTGGGACACGCCTCTCATCGAACTGCGCGAAAAGAAGCTTGGAATCGTAGGCCTGGGCCACACCGGCTTCACCACCGCCCGCATCGCCATCGGCTTCGGTATGAAGGTATGTGCCTACACCTCCAAGACCAACTTCCAGCTTCCTCCCGAAATCCGCAAGATGGAGCTGGACGAGTTGTTCCGCGAATGTGACATCATCAGTCTGCACTGTCCCCTCACCGACTCCACCCGCGAGATGGTAAATGCAGAACGGCTCCGACTGATGAAGCCCACCGCCATCCTCATCAATACCGGACGCGGCCCGCTCATCAACGAACAAGACCTTGCCGACGCACTTAACAACGGTACCATCTATGCCGCCGGCGTAGACGTACTCTCGCAAGAACCTCCCCGTGCCGACAATCCGTTGCTCTCTGCCCGCAACTGCTACATCACTCCGCACATTGCCTGGGCAAGCACCGCCGCGCGCGAACGCCTCATGCAGATTATGCTCGAGAACATCAAGGCCTACCAAGACGGCAAGCCGGTGAACGTAGTGAATAAATAAGCAAACAACATGGGAAAGTCCGCCGTAAAAGGTCTGTTCTACATCTGTCTGATAGCAGCGACATTTATCTTGGGCGCCATCACCATAGTGGCAGCCTTCTCAGGAAACATGGCTCCGGTCGATTCCGTCATCATGCCATTACTGGGGCTGGCAGTGCCCGTACTCCTGATTGTCAATCTGATAACGGCACTCTGCTGGGCATTGGCCCGTAAGCGCTGGGCACTGGTTCCGCTGGTGGCATTCTTCTGCAACTGGGGATATCTGACGTCTGTCTTCCAGCTCCACCTGCCGAAAGACAAAACCCCGGCAGGCAAGTATCTGAAGATAGCCACCTACAACATACACAACTTCGGAGGTGAGATTACCGGTTATTCCTGCAAGGAGATAGCCCGGTACATGCAGCAGGAAGGCGTGGATGTGCTGTGCTTCCAGGAGTTCGGAGACAACAGCGACTTCCCCACAGACAGCATACGGCGCGTACTCTCGCATTGGTCACATGCGCTCATCCCTTCTGAAGACTCCGTCAAGGGCGTACTGCCTATCGCCGTATTCAGCCGCTATCCATTGGCGAACCACCGTTTCATCACTTACCAGCACAGCTCCAACTGTAGCATGATGTGCGATGTAGTGATGGGTACGGATACCATACGTCTGATAAACAACCACCTGCAGACCACCAGCGTTAGCCAGAAGCGCAGGAAGTGGGAACGCGAGCTGGCCACCGACGACACCCGCCGCGAAGTCCAGGCAGCCAAAGATGCCGCAGGCACCCTGCACGAAAACTTCATGAAGCGGGCCACGCAGACTTACGTCATCAGCCACTACGCCAAGACCAGCCCCTATCCCGTGCTGCTATGCGGCGACTTCAACTCAATACCTTCCTCCTACACCTACCATCATTTGAGGAAAACCCTCAAAGACGGATTCCGCACTGCCGGAAACGGATACATGTACACCTACCGCTATGCCAAACGCATGTTGCGTATTGATTACATCTTCCACTCCCCTAGCCTGAAGGGTATCGAATACTACTCTCCGGACCTGGATTTGTGCAGCGACCACAATCCAGTGATTATGGAGGTTGAAATACAATAAAGTAAAGAAAGCCAAAAACAATAAGGGTTGTCCCGGAAATCCCGTACCAGCAGCACCGTCAGTATGCCCCCACTTTCTTTAACACAATCTCTTTTAAATTAGCTCCTTAAAACGTTATATTTCTCAAAATAAAGGCAATAGTACGCAAAATTATATATAAAGCCATTACATTACGATTACAAATTTTAAGAACTTGCATGGTCTTTTTCATTGAAAGGAGGGAGAAGGAAGATGAAGGGAGGCAGAGGGAGTTATCAGGATTTATTCAATACAAGGCAGCACCACCGTGAAACGGCTTCCACGACCTTCCTCGGAGCGGAGTTCGATGCGTCCTCCCATCTTTTCGACGATGAGCACACAGATGGACAAGCCTAGCCCGACGCCTTGGGAAAACTCGCTACGCTTGTAGAAACGCTCAAAAATCATCTTCTGCTCGCTGTGCGGAATGCCTATGCCGGTATCTTCCACATAAAGATGTACCTCGCTCATGCCGGACGGACAGCAATACCCCAGCCGGATGCTGCCTCCTTTCGTAAACTTGTTGGCATTGTTCAGGAAGTTGGTGAGTACCTGTGTCAGTCGCATGGGGTCTACATTCACCTGCACATCTTCGGGAGGGAAATCCTTGAGGAACTGCAACGGCGGCCGGATAAGCAGGCTATGCGTCTGATAGACGTCATCGAGCAACCGGCACACGCTCTCCCGCTGAAAGGTGAACGAGAGGTTACCCGACTCGATGCGCGACAGTTCCAGCACATCGCCCACCAGCTTCAGCAGCAGTTTGGTATTGGTGTTGATAATGTCCACAAACTCCTGCCGCTCTTCGTTTGAAAACTCCGGCTCATTGGCCAGCATGTCCGAGAAGCCGACAATGGCATTGAGCGGAGTGCGGATCTCGTGGCTCATGTTGTTGAGGAACGACTGTTTCAGTTCGGCCTGCTCCGCCAGCTCGCGGGATTCTATCAGCTCCTGCTCGTGGTCTTTCAGTTCCTGGATATTCTGCAGCAATCCGGCTATGATGGGTGCGTGTCCGGGGGTGTGGATGGTATTGTAGCTGAACTCCCACCACTGGAACTCACCGGTGAAGTTACAGCGATACTGCCCCTTGTGGTGCGTGCGTTCATGCCTTGCCGCTATGTTCTTGCGGAAGGCGGGTAAGTCGTCGGGATGGATGTAGGGAGTGATTTCATCGAGCAGAAGACGGCCGGGGCGATGATGAATAAGCTCGCAAAACTGCGAGTCGCAGGACACGGAATCTCCCTCCAGTCGCCAGGCGTAGGTAGAATTTCCTTCGATGGCCAGGCAGAGGGTCTCATGCTCGTAGAGGAGGTTTCGCAATGCCTCACGCTTGCGCCTGCGTTCGCGCAGCAGGCTGAAGGAGAGCAAGACTATCACCGTCAGCACGAAGACTGCGCCCAAGATGGAACCGATAAGTATAGGATAGCGGTAACGCTCCGAAAAAGGGATATACATCACAGTGTACTCTGCCGGAATGCTCTCGAGCGGGATGCCATACTTCTGCAGCACATGCCAGTTCAGCACGTACTGCTTGGCGCATTCCGTCACCTGCTGCCGGGGCATCCGCCCTTCGAGGCGTTCCTTGATACCGGTCGCCATGTATCTTATCTGGCTTTCCAGTGGAGTGAAATATCCTCCCAGCAAGTAGTCGGCAAAGCCGAAGCCCTCGTTGATGGTCTGAAACGTGGGATTGTCGAAGAGCATGCCCACACGCTTGGTGGTATAGTCTCGCTTGGTGTAGAGCAGCAACGTATTGTCGCCGCGTCCCAGCCACATCAGATGGCGTATCGCTATGGAGTCGCTCGTCATGCGCACAATCTTCGTGGTGTCCAGCAACACGTCTATGTTCTGCCGTTTCAGTATAGGGCTGATAGTCTCCCTCTCGCGCACACGGTGATAGGAGGAACCGGCAAAGTAAGCACCCTCGGTAGAGGTCACGATGGCGAACCCCTGCCCACGACACTGCTCATTCAACGCATGCCATATCTTGCGGTCCAGAAACACTTGTCCGTTCATCAGGCAGATGCGCGACTTTCCCATGATACTCTCTATCATGCGTATGGTACGCAAGTAATCGGGCGTGTCGGCATAGCCCGTGATGTTGGGGTATTGCAGGAGCAGAGATATGTTGGGATAGTTCACACCGCTGAACACAACGGGTATTTCATGCGCCAACGGGTGTCTGCATGCCATCAGCGCATAGGCAGCCTGGTCGTCGAGCACGGCTATCAACTCGGCTCCCCAGGCAGAGAGGTCGTCCACGAAACCGGCCATACGGAGGTTTTCTGCCTCCTCCATGTAGCGGTCGCAGTCCAGATAGTATTCGCGTACATCGCAGTCCAAGCCGAGAAGGCTGAACTCTTTTTGCAACAGTTCCAGAGCCTTCGCAGCAGGCGGATAGCCCGGCTCGAAAGAGTGTATCAGCGCAATACGCCGTGTCTCCGCATGGGCAGGGTGTGCACACACGAGGCAGAGAGAAAGAATCAATATGTATCCGGCAACTGCCTTTATGTGCTTCATATCCGGAAGGTCCTTTTCGACTTGTATCAGCAAAGATACGAATGTTTTTTAAGAATAATGGACTATTTCTTCTGTTTCTGTAACAAAGAATACGTTTTCTTAAATCATTGACACATCCCAACTTATCTTTCAGAGGATTTACCGAATATCCCTAAAGAACCGATTCTTCGTCCAGTATTCCAAAGTGGAGATCTATTTGTTCTTAACCTTCGGCAACACCGCATTCAGTACCATATATCCCAACATACCGGCAACAATCGTTCCCAGCAATACACCAAACTTCGCCTGGTTCAGCAGATCCGGATATTCTCCTGCAAAAGAAAGGTTGGCAATAAATAAAGATACCGTAAAGCCAATACCCCCCAACAAGGATACTCCGGCAACACTTCTCCAATTCATTCCCGGAGGCATTGAGGACAAACCACTCTTGACCGCCAGCCAGGTAAACAGAAAAATACCGATAAACTTGCCAAGAAGCAATCCTGCAGCCACCGCTATACTAACAGCTCCAACAACGCCACCGCCTCCACTGAACACCACACCGGCATTGGCAAAGGCAAAGAGCGGCAGTATCACAAAGTTTACCGCACCATGCAAATTGTCTTCCAGGGATTGCAAAGGACTAATTACATGATCAGAAGCGCGCTCCACTTGTTTTAGAGTGGCAATCTGCTCATTGGTCAATATAATATTATCTGATTTGGTAACCGGAAAATCACCGATAATGTCGCGGATGCGTTTAATGTATTTCCCGGCATCCAAACGGGGACGGGCCGGTATTACAAAGGCCAGTATCACTCCGGAAATAGTGCTGTGAATGCCCGACTGAAGGAACAAATACCAAATAATTACCCCGATAAGCAGGAAGAATATCTTCTGTGTCATACCGAATTTCCCCATATAGTAAAGGAAGAAATAAAGGACAGCAGCTACAATAAGATATCCGTATGCCACTTCGGAACTATAGAAAATGGCAATAACCAGAATGCCGCCAATATCATCGACCACTGCAAATGCCGTCAGGAAAATTTTCAGACTCAAAGGCACCCGTTTACCCAGCAGACTGAGTACACCCAATGAAAAAGCAATATCCGTAGCCATCGGTATAGCCATACCGCGCGTTTCCGGAGTACCCTGAACGACCAGAAGTGAATAGACAATGACCGGCACCAGCATACCGCCACATGCCGCTACAAAGGGTAAAGAGGCCTTACGAAAGGAAGAAAGTTCACCCACCAGCAGTTCCCGCTTTATCTCCAACCCCACAGCCAGAAAGAAAACAGTCATCAGGCAGTCGTTTATAAACTCAATCATTTTCAATGGATGACCGCCATGGGAGAACAAGTTGAAGTCTCCGATGCGCAGATGCAGTTCCTGCAAAAGAAAGCCCTGATACAACGGAGCCATTGGTGAATTAGCAATAACGGCCGCCAAAATAGCCATCAAAAACAGCAAGATGCTCGCCGCTATATTCAGCGACGAGAAGTTTTTCACAGTACGCAAAATAATCATAAAGAAGTATATTTGATTTAAGATTTCATCCTTTCGACATCAATCCAGCTTCAAGACTGCAAGGAACGCTTTCTGAGGTACCTCCACATTACCAATCTGTTTCATACGCTTCTTACCTCTCTTCTGTTTCTCAAGCAATTTTCGTTTACGGCTCACGTCACCTCCATAACATTTGGCCGTTACGTCCTTACGCACAGCCTTAATCGTTTCCCGGGAAATAATCTTGGCACCGATAGCAGCCTGAATGGCGATATCGAACTGCTGTCTCGGAATCAGGTCTTTCAACTTCTCGCACATCCGGCGTCCCAACTCGTAGGCATTGTCAAAGTGTGTCAAGGTAGAAAGAGCATCCACCGGCTCACCGTTCAGCAAAATATCCAGCTTCACCAGTTTGGAAGGGCGGAAACCGTGGGGATGATAGTCAAAAGAGGCATATCCCTTGGAGATACTCTTCAATTTATCATAGAAATCGATGACTATTTCGCCAAGAGGCATGTCATAGTATATTTCTACGCGGTTACCTGAAATATATTCCTGCTTCACCAGCTCGCCACGCTTGCCCAGACAAAGAGTCATGATAGGGCCGATGTAATCAGTAGTGGTAATCACCGAGGCGCGGATATAAGGCTCCTCAATACGGTCTATCATGGTAGGGTCGGGCATGCTGCCGGGGTTATGCACTTCGGTCATATTTCCCTGCTTGTCATAGATATTGTAGGAAACGTTGGGCACAGTGGTGATAACGTTCATATCAAATTCGCGGTCAAGGCGTTCCTGCACAATCTCCATGTGGAGCAACCCAAGGAAACCGCAACGGAAACCAAAACCCAAAGCCAATGAGGACTCAGGCTGGAAAGTCAGCGAAGCATCATTCAACTGCAGCTTCTCCAAAGAAGAACGCAGGTCCTCGAAATCTTCCGCCTCGATGGGGTACACACCGGCAAAAACCATCGGCTTCACTTCCTCAAAACCGGCGATGGCCACTTCGCAAGGACGGGCAATATGCGTAATCGTATCACCTACTTTCACTTCCTTAGAGGTTTTGATACCCGAGATGATATAGCCTACATCCCCCGTACGCAACTCCGGACGTGGCATCATTTCCATTTTGAGCACTCCGATTTCATCCGCATCATATTCCTTGCCTGTATTGAAGAATTTCACTTTATCCCCTTTACGAATCACACCGTTCACTATCTTGAAATATGCAATGATACCACGGAAAGAATTGAAGACAGAATCGAAAATCAACGCCTGCAACGGAGCTTCCTCGTCACCCTCCGGATGGGGGATACGCTCAATGACCGCAGCCAGAATCTCTTCCACTCCCATGCCCGTTTTGCCGGAAGCACGGATAATCTCATCACGCTTGCAACCCAACAGTTCAACGATTTCGTCCTCCACTTCCTCGGGCATAGCGCTTGCCATGTCACATTTGTTGATGACGGGAATAATCTCCAAATCATGCTCAATCGCCATATAGAGGTTTGAAATGGTCTGTGCCTGCACTCCCTGCGAAGCATCTACAATAAGCAACGCCCCTTCACAAGCGGCGATGGAACGTGACACCTCGTACGAGAAGTCCACGTGTCCCGGAGTGTCTATCAAGTTCAGAATATACTTTTCACCTTTATAGGTATACTCCATTTGTATGGCATGGCTCTTGATGGTGATACCTCTTTCCTTCTCAAGGTCCATGTCATCCAGCATCTGTCCGTTAGTTACTTGTATAGTATTGGTAAATTCCAGCAGACGGTCTGCCAAGGTTGATTTACCGTGGTCGATATGGGCAATAATGCAAAAATTTCGTATATTCTTCATTGTCAATAACTATCTATTAATGGGTGCGCAAAGATAGTGAAAACAGAGCAAATAAAAAAAATGCGTTGATAACATATTCATGTACCAACGCATCTTTTTATAACATTCCAATCAATTCCTCGCTTAGTTCAGCTTTACAAACAATTCACCTTCCACTTCAGAAGTAGAAACCTTGTCTTCTCTTAACAACCAGCCCAATCCCAGGAAGAAGTCCTTGTCGATCAGTTTAGTTGCTTTCTTGATTTGCTTGTGAGTCAAGCCATCTGTGCCATTCAGTGCAGTCCAAATCTGTCCTGCAACATTACCAGCTTTTTCTTTTAACATTTCTATTTGCTTTTAGTTAAACGTTATCCTCATCTCCAAAGATAGAGATGTCGGTGTTTTTATATCGCTGCAAAGATAGGTATATTTATGTTATACAACACGTTATTAGGCACTTTTTTTCTTACTAAGGGGTAAAAAAGTTCTTTTTTCTTACTTTGAGGACGTTTTTTCCAGGTATTCGGTCCAAATTTGGGCAGCTACCTCTACCATCCTGGCACACGGGCGTTTAGCATAATACTGCTCGGTACGGGCTTCCGGAACGGACGAACCTTCCGGTTTTCTCAACCCCAACAATTCAGCACATATCAAAGAGCCATTTCGTTTCTTGAATTCAGCAGCCAGCTCCTGCACCAACGCATAGTTTGCCGCCTTACCTTCACGGTCCTTGCCTTCCACAGCTCCTTTTTCCAATCCGGCCAATAGGAACATGCCGCATGCAGCACCGCATGTCTGCCTCATACGACCTATGCCACCACCAAAAGAGGCGGACATCCGGAAAGCCTGCTCTTCTGTAAAACCATACATATCTGCAAAAGCTCCCACTACCGATTGCGAACAGTTATAGCCACTCTTGAAAAGCTCCACAGCTTTTTCGATTCTGTCTTTTGTTTCCATCATCATTATTCTGTAATTTCCAACAACATCGGGCAATGGTCCGAGTGGACAACGTCACCCAATATTCTCGCCTCCTTCAACATCGGACGCACCGGCTCACTCACCATGCAATAATCAATGCGCCACCCTTTGTTCTTGGCACGTGAATTAAAGCGATAGCTCCACCACGTATATTCCTGCTTGTCGGGATGAAGCCAACGGAAGGAATCTATGAATCCCGCATTGAGAAAGCGCGTCATCCACTCCCGCTCTTCAGGCAGGAAGCCACTGTTAGTGGCATTCCTGATAGGGTCGTGAATGTCTATTGCCTCATGGCAGATATTATAATCGCCGCAAAGAATGAGTTTAGGACGCGTACGTTCCAGCTCCAATACATATTCCTGGAATTTCTCCAACCAGACCATCTTAAAGGCCTGGCGTTCATCACCGCTGGTACCGGAAGGATGATAAACACTCACAACGGACACATCACCGAAGTCGGCACGGATAAAGCGCCCTTCGTTATCGTATTCTTCAATACCCATACCATATTCCACATGGTCCGGTTCTTGCTTGCTCAAAATAGCGACTCCGCTATACCCCTTCTTCTGTGCAGAATACAGGTAATGCTTATACCCCAAAGCATCCAGCGCCTCTGCCGGATACTGTTCCGGTTGCAGCTTTGTTTCCTGCAAACAAAGCACATCCGGCTGCTCTTGTGCCAGCCACTCGGGAAAACCTTTTGTCACGGCAGCCCGTAGCCCATTTACGTTATATGTAATAATCTTCATACTTATTTGATTTCTTAGAAATGAATTATTCAAGATGTCAACTCGGATACCAGCAGCATGATATTCAGCACAGTGACCACCGCAGCAATGGCATAAAGTACAAATGTACTCCATTTGCTGTTTACATACTGCCCCATCACTTTGCGCGAAGAAGTCAGTCCTACTTGCAGGAAAACCGTGAACGGCAGCTGGATGCTCAGTATCATCTGTGAAATCAGCAGTCCTTTGAACGGGTCTCCGATAAAGAAAATCAGCAGCAGTGCAATGCCCAGCGACAGAATCACACCCACCTGCGAGTGACTGTCTTTGATATGATAGGATTCTCCGAAAATACCGGCAAAGATAGAACCTGCCGCCATACCGCTGGTTATCGTGGAAGATATACCCGCCATCAGTAATGCCAATGCAAAAACCACGGCAGCACTGCTCCCCAGCAACGGCTCCAGCAAGGATTTGGCCTGCTGCAACTCTTCCACCTGAATACCGCTTTTAAAGAAAGTTGCCGCAGCCAGCAGTATCATGGCACTGTTGATGGCCCATCCCACAATCATAGAGAACAGCGTGTCGAACAATTCATATTTCAACACCTTACGGATGGATGCATCATCTTTCTTATTATATTCATGGCTCTGTATCACTTCCGAGTGCAGAAACAGATTATGCGGCATCACCACCGCACCGAGTACACTCATGATAATCAGCATGCTCCCATGCGGGAACGAAGGTGTCACCCACCCTTGTGCAGCCAGCGACCAATCTATCTTCACCAGAAACAGCTCATAGATAAAGGAGAGCCCGATGACCGAAACAAAAGCAATGATGGAACGTTCTATCTTCTTGTAGGAATTAGTGAAAAGCATGACGACTACAAATACGGTAGTCAAGATAGAGCCCCATATGATGGGAATGTCAAACAGCATCTGCAAAGCGATGGCACCTCCCAATATCTCTGCCAGCGAAGTCGAGATGGAAGCCAGCACTGCTGTACCCAATATGGGACGCGACACCCAGGAAGGAGTATATTTGGTAGCGGCTTCGGACAAGCACAAGCCGGTTACAATGCCAAGATGCGCCACATTATGCTGCAATACAATCAGCATGATAGTGGATAAAGTCACGACCCACAGCAATGAATAGCCAAATTC
The DNA here is from genome assembly GCF_003603515.1 of Bacteroides sp. AM32-11AC. Lineage (NCBI taxonomy): Bacteria > Pseudomonadati > Bacteroidota > Bacteroidia > Bacteroidales > Bacteroidaceae > Bacteroides > Bacteroides sp. AM32-11AC. Next base: position 84,965 of record NZ_QTNH01000011.1, read on the forward strand.
AGACCCTGCCGCAAAATTAGATGCCCAGTTCCCCGGGTCAATAAAGCCCACAGTCACCAGCAGTCCGGGACCTATATATTTAAAAACGTCCAGACCGCCCAGATAGCGTTTGTGGTCTCTCCGTTTCAAGTCTTTAAAAATATTCTTCATTGTGTCTGTTCAATTAAGAGCGTAAAAATACTCAAATAATAACAAATACCTCCATGTTAGGTTCAAAAAAAGCCCCTGGCATCTTTCAATGTCAGGGGCTCTCATCCATTCTTTCAGGCAGGAGGCTCAATACCCCATCTCGTGCAATGCCTTGCACAATTGGTCGGGGCAGGAAGTGGAACGTCTTCCGCAGCGAATTCCTTCCAAACGAGCAATCACCGCATCTACCGGCATGCCTTTCACCAAACGTGAAAGTCCTTGCAGGTTTCCATTACATCCACCCCAAAATGCCACCTCTTTCACAATACCATCTTCCACATCCAGTTCGATGTTACTGCTACACGTACCTTGCGTCTTGTATGTATATGTCATTATTCTCCGCCTTCTTCCGGTTTCATGTTAGTATAAACCGTCTGTACATCATCAAACTCTTCGAGACGCTCTATCATCTTGTCGATGGTTTCGCGTTGCTCGGGAGTCACATCCTTCATATCGTTCGGGATATAGGTAAACTCACCGCCGACATCTTCAAAACCGCACTCTTCCAAATGTTTCTGGATAGCTGCATAGCTTTTCGGGTCACCATAAATAGTGATAGTACCTTCTTCTTCATCCTCTTCGTAGTCTTCCTCTACGTCATAGTCTATCAAGTCAAGAATGAGTTCTTCCATATCGATACCGTCTTTCTTCTTGAAAGTGAACACGCACTTGTGGTCAAACAAGAAAGCCAGTGAACCCATTGTTCCCAAGTTACCGCCGAACTTGTTGAACACGGAACGCACATCGGCTACTGTACGGGTAGTATTATCAGTCAGCGTATCCACAAAAACAGCTACACCGTGAGGACCGTATCCTTCATAAGTCATACCCTTATAGTCGCTCTGGTCCTTACCCATCGCATTCTTGATAGCACGTTCAATATTATCCTTCGGCATGTTTTCACGCTTACAAGTAGCGATTACCGAACGCAGTGTCGGGTTGTTTTCCGGCTCCGGACCACCAGCCTTCACCGCAATAGCAATTTGTTTACCCAGTCTTGTAAAGGTCTTTGCCATGTGACCCCATCTTTTCAATTTGGCAGCTTTTCTATATTCAAACGCTCTTCCCATTGGAACTGTATTTTAAATTATGAATTATAAATTCTGAATAATGAATCAACGCAGCTTGGCACCCAACTTGTCCTCCAGGTTCTTCACCAGTTTGGACATAATCTTGTCAATCTGCTTATCGTTCAACGTGGCATTCTCATCCTGCAACAGGAAGCTCACCGCGTAACTCTTCTTACCGGCTTCCAGATTCTTACCCTCGTAAACGTCGAAGAGAGAGACCTCCTTCAGCAGCTTTTTCTCCGTCTCGTAGGCAATCTTCTCGATTTCCGCAAATTGCACTTTCTTGTCGAGCAGCAGTGCCAAGTCACGTTTCACGGCAGGGAACTTGGAGATTTCCGTATAGCTCACCTTCACATTGCGGATGGCCTTCAACAATTCTTTCCAGTTGAAATCGGCATAGTAAACCTCGTTGTCAATATCGAATGCCTTCAGCAGCTTCTTTGTTACAATACCGAAAGTAGCCAACCGCTTTCCACCCCTTGTCTGTACGGATAAACCGGCAGCATAGATATCATCAGTCAGATTGCCGACAACCAAATCATGCATGTGCAGCCCCAATCTGGCAAAGACATTCTCAACGTATGCCTTCAGCTCATATACCGAGCTGTTCTCATCCGGATGAGCCCATGAGTTGGCCACCCTCTTGCCAGTCACCCACAAACCAAGATGATAGTCTTCGGAATAAGCGGCAAGCACTTTCTCCTGATTCTTCTTTTCCTCGTTGAAGTGATAACAATTACCGAATTCAAAGAATTTCAGGTCTGCATTCTTACGGTTGGCGTTGTGCGAGATGCTTTCCAATCCACCGAAAAGCAGTGTCTGACGCATGGCATTCAAGTCTGCACTCAACGGATTCAGCAACATTACCAGATTCTTCGACGGATAAGACTCCAAGTTGTCATAGTAAGCGGCACGCGTCAACGAGTTGTTCAGAATCTCATTGAAACCACAGCCCACCAGCTGCTCGGCAACCAGGTTTTGCAGTTTGTTGGATTTATCATATTCACCCTTGGTAGTCAGACAAGACTTCAAGGTAGTCGGAATCTCCACATTATTATATCCGTAGACACGCAGGATATCCTCTATTACATCGCAATCGCGCTGCACGTCCACACGGTAAGGAGGAACATCCAGTGTAAGCCCTTCGGCTGTCTCGTCTACAATCTTCATTTCCAGACTTGTCACGATGCTCTTGATGGTATCCACCGGAATAACTTTACCAATCAGTGAGTTCACTTTCTCATAGGCAAGTTCCACACGGAAATCCTTGGCAGGAGCGGCGCACACATCTTTTATTTCAGAAGAAATGGTACCTCCGGCAAGTTCCTTTACCATCAAAGCAGCCAGCTTCAGGCAGTAAATAGTGGCATTCGGGTCAATACCTCTTTCAAAACGGAAAGAAGCATCTGTGTTCAATCCATGACGACGGGCTGTCTTGCGTACCCATGTCGGATGGAAGTAGGCACTTTCAAGGAACACATCCTTGGTGGTTTCCGTAGAACCGGAATCCAGACCGCCGAACACACCGGCAATACACATCGCCTCTTCCTTGTTGCAAATCATCAGGTCGCGTTCGTTCAATTTACGTTCCACGCCATCAAGAGTTACAAACGGAGTACCTTCCGGCATGGTCTTTACAATCACCTCACCGCCTTTAATCTTATCTGCATCGAAGCAGTGCAGCGGCTGGCCGAAAGCATGGACGATATAGTTGGTAATATCCACCACATTATTGATAGGACGCAGGCCGATAATACGCAACTTATTCTGCAACCATTCGGGGCTTTCTTTCACTGTAACCCCTTTCACCGTAACGCCGGCATATCGGGGACATGCCTCGCTGTTCTCTACAGTTACTTTAATATCCAAATCGTGATTTTCTACCGCAAAAGCGTCTACCGAAGGTTTCTTTAAAGTAGCCGGCTTACCGTTCTGTATCAAGTAGGCGTACAAGTCGCGTGCCACCCCATAATGTGAGCAAGCATCGGCACGGTTGGGAGTGATGTCCACTTCCAGTACGTAATCGCTCTTGATGTTATAGTAGTCCTTGGCAAGCGTACCCGGAACAGCTGTCTCCGGCAGTACGATGATGCCTGCGTGGTCCGTACCTATACCGATTTCATCTTCAGCACAAATCATGCCGACAGATTCCACGCCACGAAGTTTTGATTTCTTGATGGTAAAGCATTCGTCACCGTCATACAGTTTTGTACCCAACGTGGCTACTACCACTTTCTGTCCGGCAGCTACATTCGGAGCGCCGCATACAATCTGCACGGGTTCACCTTGTCCCAGGTTCACCGTAGTGACGTGCATATGGTCTGAGTTGGGATGAGCTTCGCATGTCAGCACTTCGCCGATGACCAGTCCTTCCAGTCCGCCTTTAATGGTTTGCACCTCTTCCACACTTCCCGTTTCCAGTCCGATGGAGGTCAGTGCCGCAGCAACTTCATCCGGTGTCAAATCGAAATCGACATACTCTTTCAACCAATTATAAGAGATATTCATATCATTATATTTTTATTGTTTCCAAAAGTGACCTGCAAAGGTAATAAGATTTTTTGGTTGGCAGGGAATTATAAATGAAGAAAATAACAAAAAGGCGATGAAGTGCTTTTCCTTCACCTCCTTTCTCCTATTATTCTATATAAATCTACAATTTATACATTCATTGCATTGGCGCCTAAAGCTCCCAATATGGCGGAAGCAACAGCTATCACTACCTTCAAAATCTTGTCCCAAACGTTCTTTTTCATAGTCTTAATCTTTCAAAATTAGTAAATACATCTTATCCTAACGGGTTCTCTCCCTGGTCACCGTCGGAACCGCCACCGGAATTACCACCATCACCGGCATCATCCTTACCGTCCGTAACCACTCCCGTCCATTTCTCAAACTCCACACCCTGGAGCAGGGCACGCGTAGTGCCGATGGCAGCCGGGCGCGTGTATTCCGGAGTAAACTGGCAGCGTAGAGCAGTCACCTGATTGGGATTCACGTCTTCAGATTTGGCCACTCCCTTACCTCGCGTACGGGCCTTCATGGTGAATGTGCCCAAGCCATCCAGACGCACCGTACGGCTGTTCAGCAACTGGCTCCTCATTACCGTCATCAGGTTACGGATTACATTATGTACGTCACCCGGAGTCAGGGAAGACTTCTCGGCAATCACCTCAGCCAGCTGTTGTGCATCCACGGCTCTTCCCACTTTCTTCAAACTCAGATGCCAAAGTTTGGCACCCTCTTTCGTCGCCAGAGACGACTGTCTTGCATAATAAAATAAAGGCATACTTTCTTTCTCCTTTTTACATTTTTAATTCAACATGGTTTTTAATCTCGTTTTGTTGATCAACAATGCAAAGGTGAGGATATATATGCCTGCAAACAAAGAAAACAGCCTCGCTGAAGCTGTTTTCTGAGATAAGTTCATAAAGTATTGATTTACAAGTTATCAGTTCAAGTAAGCCAACTTAATCAAGATATGCTTTCAAGAAAAGATTTAGGAGACGTAATACTTATTTGTGAAAAATAAAAATCCTTTTCATTCCTTGTCACAATAACATCAGCTTGTATATTGGCTGCAGAAAAATATTGCAATGCATCTTCAAAGTCAGTAGCTTGTAACATTAGAGCCGATTCAACATTATCAGCTGTCAAACTAACAACAGAAAAGAATGTCTTCAGTTTATTTAAAGCATTATATAGTGCTATTCCTTTAAATTTCTTTCTAAGAATATATGCAATATTTGCCATAGTCAATGATGACAAAAACAAAGAACATTTCTGCTCTTTTTGACACAACAGAATAGTGGCAGCATCTTGACATCCGTCTCTTTCCAATAACAAGTCTATTAAGACATTTGTATCAATAAAAGCTTTTATCATTTGTTCAATAGATAATTAAGACGTTCATCTTCTGCATCTTCTATCCCCGAAGCTATACCTATTAATTCCTGAATATCCTTGGGCAACACAAAATCATTTTTCTCAGTCTTCACTTTTCCAACATGTACATGCCGCCTACTGCCATTATTTAATAAACTTTCCGACAGTTTATTTATAATGCGCAATTTCATCTCATCACTTAGTGACAATAATTTATCCAAATAATTATCTGACAAATTAATAGAAGTATCCATATTACTTTCTCCTTTCAATGACAAAGATAATATTAATTCCTACAATCATCAAGAAAAGGAAAGCTTATTTCAAATTGATTGATGTAATCCAAAATACCTCTTCATGAAACAGACATAAATAAGACTTAACAAGAGGATGGTACATAGCAGATACCAGTAACCTGAATCCAAACACATTATATATCCTACGATGATGATTGCCTATACTGCCATGTAAATAGAAGAAACCATTACATGAGGAATCTTCAGCTCATTCGCCATAATCTGATAAGATGTTTGCGATGCGGTAGTCCAATATTCTCATGAAGCATCAGGCGGTGAATATTTGGCACGCTTGCAGAAATTGAAGAAGCAGAAGACTAGAACGGAACAGACAACGGTATAGATGAAATCCGCATTGACAAACGTATTGGCAACCGACAGCGTTGTCAAGGTCGTAGTTAAAAAAGCTGTATTTTCATCTATTATTTTACTATGGCCTCTTTTATACACTCCACGATATAATATACATCTTCATCAGTCACCCACGGCCCGGCAGGAAGGCACATACCGATTTTAAAAATAGCTTCGGATACCCCATTGATATAAGCCGGAGCATCCTTATAGACCGGCTGCTTGTGCATCGGTTTCCAAACCGGGCGTGCCTCTATTTTTTTGCCAAGCATAAAAGCACGCAAAGCCTCCACATTCTCGTTGGGCTGGCAATCTGTTGTAGCACAATCTACGGCATGAATCACACCAGCAGCACCACCTACGGCAGTCTTGACAATATCCTTATAAGCATTTTCCTGCCCTTTGATGCGAAGTGAAGAACCCAGAGTGATTGTACAAAGCCAGAAATTAGAGTCATAATCAGCCGAAGGAGCTTCATGCAGCAATACCCCCTCCACATCCTTAAGCAGTTCCTTATAGAGAGCCTGCACATGCCGATGATGTGCAATATGCTTATCGGCAACGGTCATTTGACCACGACCAATACCTGCACATATATTACTCATGCGATAGTTATACCCTATCGCCTCGTGCTGGTAATAAGGATAAGCCTCACGAGCCTGCGTAGCATACCACATGATTTGATTCTTGCTTTCGGCATCTTTACAAATCAACGCACCACCGCCACTGGTAGTAATCATCTTGTTACCGTTAAAGCTCAGCACCCCGAACTTGCCGAACGTCCCTAGTACTTGTCCCTTAAAACGGGAGCCAAAACCTTCGGCAGCATCTTCCACCACTGGAATAGCATACCTATCGGCTATCTCCATGATACGTGTACAGTCATAGGGCATGCCGTACAATGCCACAGGAACAATAGCTTTTGGCTTTTTTCCAGTCTTGGCAATGCGGTCCTTGATGGCTTCTTCCAACAGTTCCGGAGACATGTTCCAAGTTTCTTTCTCAGAATCCACAAATACCGGAACAGCCCCCAGATAAGTGACCGGATGTGAAGACGCACAGAATGTGAAGCTTTGTACAATCACTTCGTCCCCCTGCCCCCCTCCGCAAGCCAACAGAGCCAAATGTACTGCCGCCGTACCGGCCGAAAGTGCCACCACTTCCTTGCCTTCGCCTACAAAACGTTTCAAATCCTCTTCAAAAGCATTCACGTTAGGACCGAGAGGAACCACCCAGTTCGTATCGAAGGCTTCTTTTACATATTTCTGTTCAATACCCTCCTCGCTCATATGGGCAAGGCAGAGATAAATGTTTTTATCCATAAATATATATATATGATTATTTAATGATCAGACTTCGGATTCCTCACATAGTGGGGAATAAAAAGAAAGGAAACGGCTTTATAAATCTTTTCCAGATATCGGGATAATTTACTCATAAATGTTTCCATGACCGGGATACAGACTGCAATCCTTTATTAATTCCATGATACGTTCTTTCGAGATCCGTGCATCTTCCCTATCGCTATTAGGGAATGAGGCAATGACTTTAACACCCGGGATATATGAATCACCCGAGAAAACATTGTTCTCGACTTTATAGGTAAGGCAGCTTTTATCATGTCCGGGAGTTTCAAACACTTCCACGAAAATTCCCGGAAATATTTCCACTTTATCATTCTCATGTAAAACCGTCACATTATCTCCCATCCATATTACAGGATCATTGTGATAACGGGAAAAATTAAATTTATCCGAACCTAAAGCCTCCTTGCCGAAAGAGGAAGTGTAAACTATGCAATCAGGATACTATCGTAATAAATCTTTTATACCATAAATATGGTCGTAATGAGTATGAGTCAGAAACAAGGCTTGTACCGTTCCGCACTTTTCCTGAACACACTGCTTTATAGGAGCAATATCCCCAATATCTATCAATACATGCCTATCTTTCCCCTCAACAGACAGTATATAAGCATTGGAGGTGAAAACAGAATTGACAATCTGATGGATGTTCATTTCAGTTATGACCGTTGAAAGCCTCAGTGGTAGCATTACCTTCCTTATTGATCCCTTCTCTAACGAACACTTTCTTTATGGTTAGCAGAATAATCTTCACGTCCAGCCAGAAAGAAATATGATCCACGTACCACACCAGCTCAAACTTACGTCTCCAACTGATATCATTCCGTCCGCTTACCTGTGCCCACCCCGTAATTCCCGAACGGACTTCATGGCGACGGAACTGTTCCTCTGAATATAAAGGAAGATACTTCGGCAATAAAGGACGGGGGCCAACTAATGCCATATCCCCCTTTAATACATATTTATTAGTTGTGGCAATTCATCTATAGAAAGAGAACGGACTATTTTCCCAATCTTTGTCAGGCGTTCAGCATCCGGCAACAAATTTCCTTCAGAATCCCGCTTATCTGTCATTGTCTTAAACTTTATGGCTTTGAATATCCGGGCATTTTTACCAGGGCGCTCCTGGGTGAAAAAGACACCGGCACCCTTATTGGTGAAATGGAGGAAAATTATCAGAAGAAGTAATATGGGCCAGATAACTGCCAAAACAAAGAAAGCAACAATAAAATCAATCGTACGTTTTAAAAAGTAAGAATATAGCATAACATCCGTCAATCAATTCATTAATATTTTTCCATTTTGAACATTTACATTCTCTTTCAATATCTTTGCAGGATTTCCTGCTGCAATACAATTCGAATGAATACTTTTTGTAACCACGCTACCCCCCCCCTATAACTACCTGATTACCAATAGATAATCCTGGCATGATTATTGATCTAACTCCTATCACACAATTTTTCCCAATATATGTATCAGCTTTCAAACTTCTACAATGATCATGTGCCAATATCATAGCACCAGAAAGCACCCAAGTATTGTCCCCAATATGGATACCTTTAGGATTAATTGACTTATCTAAATGAGCTTTCCATGAAATTCTGCAATTTTTACCTATATCCATTCCGTATCTCCAACGGAGATAACGAGGATATAAATCAACTAAAATCCCCCATACTTTACTCCTAATATTCATAATCATGATATTTTTAACGATTTAATTACGGGATTCTCTAACAGGAAGATCATCTCCCTCCTCCAGTCTATCCGGTAGGCGAACTCGTTACGTAAGCACTCAATTTAGGGCATCCCCTTTGAAAGAGCACTTTTCAGTGCCCTAAACCGAATTCTGTTAATTAATTAGTTTTGAATTTAACATTGGCTGGTAACCAAAGCGATTTTGTCAGGAACCATATTAACATAATCCCTGCACCCGTTAAAGATATTTAAAAAAAAATTCCGATGAAGTTCCAGACAGAACTGCCATGAAGCTTTACCGTTCCTATTACACTGTGATAAGTTGTGGCCATCTCAGCACCAGCATCACTGCCATAATGATGTGAATTGTTACGCTGAGTAGTCAGTTTTCGAATGGTCCGCCCAGCAAGATTATCGTCTATCGGCAGTTCACCGTCATTCAGGTAAACGAATATCTCTTTCCAGAACCGGTTCAGAAAATTGAGAGCTTCTGTATAATACTGACTCCTAAATTCTGAATCCTTTGACAGTTCACTGTCCAACAAACTGCGCAATCCTATCAGGAGCTCCTTCGTTTCCAAGCTTTGCCTTTCCCGTAACCTCTCTTCCGGAGTAAGCCCGGCTTCATCATAAACATGTTCTTTCGAAAAGAATCTCTTAAGAAAGTTCGAAAAGCGTACGGCTACCGGTTCACCACCTTGATTACCTACTTTAACGAACTTATTGTTTGCATGAGACATACAAACTTGATGTATAGTATCTTTAAACCGGGCTGATTTCAACTCATTGCCGATAAATACATAAGCATTGCAGCCGTCGGACATAATACTCTTCAATTCTGCATCACCCAAAAAGTCTGTAAGTACATCACGACCGCGAAAGCCATTCTCATAGAAGAAAATGGCTGTTTTCTGAGCCTTGTTGACCAGAACCCAAATGTAGCACTTCTTATAATGATCATATTTATGCACTTTACACCAGGTCTCACCGCAGTTCACAATCGAGTCTTTTCCCAAAGCTGTAGACTTCAATACACAAACCAGCTCATCCAGGTATTTCTTGCCTTTCTTAAGCCAGTTATGTAATGTGTTTTTAGATATGGTCATTCCCATATCTGTCAGCCATTGGTGAAGAAGACCAAAAGTCACATTCTTTACATAAACTTCATAGGCTATGGCCTGCAGGAATTCAAGAGTAGCTTTAGTCCCCTCAAATTTAGTTATCACCTCCGGATGTCCTTCAGAGAGGAAATAACCCCACTTGGGCTTTTTGCCAGGCTCTGCATAATGAACCATCTCAAAACAGGAAAGTACAGAAACTGAATACACGTACCATTCTTCTTTCAATGATGCGACCGGGAACCTTTGTCAAGTCAGAAGGATGCTCTATCGCTTCTCCGGATACTCCCATCGTTTTATAACCGTCAGGACGATTGAACAAATCGCGTTCTTTCTTGTCAATCCGATAGACAATATCCGCTCCATTACGCTCTACTTTCATGAACTGATAGCCTGCAACAAACTTCCTTTCGAACAGACTGTATGAACGGTTATCGAATGAAGACATACGGACTATTCTTCGATTGCGCGACATGGCAATGAAGACATCTCCATCACTTGGTTCCCGGTGAAGCCGCTCGCGAATGACAGAAAACACACAGCTATGCTTACAACGCATGTCGGTAAAGTCACGGACATTAAAAATGATTGAGACCGATAACACTCAGCATAAGCCCTCCAGCTTCTCTAACACGTGGACTAAATCCTGGTAGCTTAAATTCTTTTGGGATAAATGCAATCCATTGCTTATACGAATGTCAATCCAAATACGGACAGGATTGTCATTATCGATTTTTGATACTGTCTGAGGCTGATCACTTGTCTTGGATTTTTCCGCATGGTTTATCTCTGGAGAAACACTATGTTTTGCAGACATTTCAATTGCATCATCGCATCCGAGTCCTATCGCAACAAAGATAGCAGTAGTTTTCTATTTTCATCCATCAGTTGTGACCATTAAAAGGCTCAATTGTAGCCTGCCCTTCTTGAGAGATTCCTTCTCGCATTATCAATGACTTTATAGTAATGAATATCACCTGCAAATCTGTTTTAAACGAACAATGATCTACATACCAGACATCAAGTTTGAATTTTTCTGTATGTCTTATCCCATTACGACCATGACATTGAGCCCATCCGCTTATTCCAGGCCTTACTTCATGCCTTCGATGTTGTTCTGGGCTATATAAAGAAAGATATTCCACCAGCAACGGTCTTGGACCAATCAATGACATATCACCCTTAAGAACATTGACAAACTGAGGCAGTTCATCAATAGATGTGGATCGAACGAACTTACCAACTTTTGTAATTCTGTCTTTGTCTGGCAACAATTTTCCATCCTCACCTCGTTCGTCCGTCATCGTCTTGAACTTTATTACCTTAAATAATTTTTCATTTTTTCCAGGCCTTTCTTGTAAAAAGAACGCGCCTGCGCCCTTATTTGCGAAATGCAACCAGATAGTAATTACCAACAATGGGACAAAAAGAATTATCAAAACTACTAATGCAATGATAAAATCCAGCACTCTCTTAAAAAAATATCTATACATTTTGATTAACTTTAACGAGTTCTCCTCTATCAATTATTACGCCCCACTTATCACATCGAACATTCTTTCGCAATACCCTTGCAGGATTACCAGCAGCAATACTGTGGCTTGGAATATTTCTCGACACTACAGCACCAGCACCTATTACTACTTCATCTCCAATAGTGACTCCAGGCAAAATAATAGATAGCATTGAGGCTAATAAAACAATTCTTACCTATACAAACAGCAGCCTTTAATTTTCTACTAGCATCGTGAGCTATGACCTTCACCCCACAAAGCACGTAAACACCTATATATTAACATCTTGTCAATTTATATTCTTATCTATAAATGCATGTTGTGATATCTGCACGTTTTTGGCAATATCAACTCCATACACTTTTCTATAAATCATTGGAACAATAGCATCCGCATATTTCCATAGAATTATTCTAATTTTTGATACTATCATAATTATATACTGTTAAATAGTCACTTCTCTACTTAGAATCTGAATGAGATTATATCCATCCCAAGTCAGGCTGAATGCCGTGGTGTCACCGAACGGTACGAATCTATCTATGCCTATCAGATGATTCTTAAGCACAAACTCGCGAATATCTTCGGCTGATATTCCGTAACAAGCCATGGTCTGATACTTATACTTCACGATATGCGCAATCTCATCAAGCGATTTTGCATCATACTCCGTGAAATAGCCGCACTTACTGCGGTAATCATCAATGTTCGAAGGCAATTCATCAGATAGCTGAACTCGTACCAGCTCATTATCCTTGGTCTCTGTATAGCAAATCTCCATGGCCTGGCTCTGGCGATAGAAATCGGTGAGCTTATCCACAGCCATCACGCTCTGGAAATTGTAGTTTTTCTTCTGAACCATGTCATACTCAGCCTTCCAGAACAGTTCCTTGCCCTTGGCCATGTTCTCCTTAGAGCCCAGCCAGACCACAAGATGCGGAGCGGAGCAGGCATTCTGATCAAAGAGATAAGTGTCGTTGTAGAAGTTCTCAGCCAGTCGTTCCATATTCTGCTCAGACACGAGCTTGTCGGCATTAATGGCTGCAAAACTGTATCTGTCAGCAAATGTCACGTCGATTGAACGTGCAGGAGCCTTGCTCTGTTTTAGGCGATAGATAGTCTCATCACCGCCCCAAATAACACGAGCCTGGCAGATGGAAGAGAAGTAATCATTGGCCTGACTCTCATGACCGTATCTCACCACGGCGATACGTTTTCCTACCTCAGGCACTGCCTCAGCAGTCACAGCGAGATGTTTCACCACCATGTCCACCTGTGGGAACTCCTTGCTTGAGCAGCGCACCACATTGTAGTTTCCTGCCAGCATTCCCGACACCAACGAATAGGCAAAGTTGATGGGCACATTCGATGGGCCGATATGGAACACTATGCCTCGGCCAAGCCTCAGTTTATCATCGGTGTATTGCTCCTTCAGCTTCTTCAAATTGCCCTTGCGGCAGAAGAAAGCGAACGTCACCACATCAGGATAAAGCCTGCTTTCGCGGTCTTTCAGCAGCGATGCCGACATCACCGAAAGGAACTCCAGCACTTCATCTGCAAAAGGCTCCCACGGCTGATATTTCTCAAATTCCTGCCAATCTATCTTCGCAGGAAATAATACATTAACATCTGATATATCGTAACTCATAATTATTTCTTTGGAACTTTAGGAACTAAAGGCGTGGTATATGTATCACTACAACCTCTTATCTCTGCATTCTTGATTCTTCCGAATACCTTGAAGTACTTGCCTTTTCTTCCGCATGGGCAGTCATCCTCACCAAGCACGGCACCTTCATCCTCCGTGAGCAGCACATGACCAGGATAGCTCTCGGGCAATGCCGAAACCACCTCGATGATGCCCTTCTCGCCCTTGTCGGCAATAGAGAAATCAATCGGTCTGCGGATAATCACATCGCTGAATGCAGGCGCATGCAGATGGCCGCATTCACACTCCATGTAGATGCTTCCCGTCTGCTCCACCATGCCATAGTAATCGTGCACGTTCTCAGGCAGAATACCACATGCCTCGTTCAGCGTCTTCTTGTATTCCTCTGGCAAAACCTGCTCGTTCACAAGCTTCTTCCAGCCACCGCCATGAATCAGCACACCCTTGCTCAAATCGGGCTTATAGCCGCTCTCAATGAGTTTCTTGCAGAAGTGCTGCCAAATCATGAACGTAAATCCGAACATAAAGACGGTCTCGCCTTTATGCTCCTCCAGGAATTTCTTCATTCCCTCCACGTCCAACTCCATGTTCTCGCCCAGCGCATACATACGCTTACTACCGAACATCGAGAAACCAAGGATTCCGGCACCACGGGCAGAGAATATATTGCGGTTCTTTATCACAGCCGAAGTGTCCAGAATCAGCATCGGCACACGGTGAGTTCCGATGAATGCCGAAACAATCTTTGTTAGAGCCTTGGTCTGATTGGCCGAAGTAGTTCTGTCCACGAAAATCTGCGACTTCTGCTGACCAGTAGTACCGCTCGAAGTCATCGTCTTCGCAATCTCTTCCTTCGGTACGGAGCGCAGTTCAAACTCCTTGAACAGTCGCACAGGCAGGAATGGCAGCTCGTCATATTCAGGCAGATTGTTTATATCCAGCCCCACCGCATCCATCATCTTCCTGTACAGTTCACAATGCTCGTAATGGTATCGGGTGAGTTCACCGATACGCTCATTCAGCATCTTTCTCTTCGCATCCCTATCCAATGAATAAGGAGGAATATGCAGTATTTCATCTATTGTCATAATTCTTTGTTTAAAATTGTTCTATGTTGTTCAAGATGGTTCAAAATTGTTCTTGCAGTAGCTACTTTGAACTAATTTGAACGTGCGTAGCACTTTAAACCATTTTGAACTATAACTGCGCTTGCAGCACTCGATAATCTAATTTTCCAGATGATTTAATAGGTATTGCATCTATCACACGTACATCAAATGCGCGTGTGTTGATACCAGTCTTTTGCATGAGTAGATCCTTTACTGCGTCCTTTTTACTTTCGTCGGTGATGAATACAGTCATCTTATCATCAACTCCTACACAAGCCACTGATAATGTTACAGCCTTTAGGAATTGCTCTGTTGCATCAAGATTTACACGATTTCCATAAATCTTTAAGAATCGCTTCATTCGGCCAGTAATATAGTAGTAACCGTCTGCATCCCTGCGAGCTACGTCACCAGTTTTCAGCACACCATGGTTCTCATCGCCTTTCTGCAGGTCTTCACGGCATTCGCCATAACCAAGTGACACATTCTTGCCCCAATATTCCAGTTCTCCGTCGACATCAGACTCTGTAATCTCATTACCATTCACATCAAGTATGGCAAATCTGCCACCAGGTATAGCAATACCTATTGAAGCATATTTTTCCAATGCTTTATCGAGTGGCAAATAACTCATACGAGCCGTGGCCTCGGTCTGACCATACATTACGAAGAATCTCTTTCCAGTTGCTTGGGCATTCTCAATGTATTCCTTTGCAAGTTTGGCATTGAGTTTTCCACCTGCCTGCGTCATAGTCTTCAAGTATGGCAAATCCATCTTAAAGATACGGAGCCTACGAAGCATCTCGTATGTAAAAGGAACTCCTGCAATAGAAGTAGCCTTCTCATCCTGAGCGAACATCCAGAATAACTTCTGTATCACTGGATGGTCTGTAAGTAGCAATGTTGCATCCTTGATATAGTGACTGTTGATTACAGAAATACCATAGCTGTAATACATCGGCAAAGAAGTAATTGGTCTCTCATTCTCATCAATACTCAGATATTCAGCAATGCTCTCAGCATTAGCCTTTACATTCTCATAGCTTAAACGCACCAGCTTAGGAGAGCCCGTACTGCCCGAAGTAGTAAGCAAAAGCCCAAGGTCTTTATAAAGATTTGCATCCTCACTATCGCCCTTATAAAGGCCATATCCTTGGCACTCATAAATTGGAGTATCACCCTCCACGAACTTTGCATCTGTAGGAGCCCACACATAGTTAGGGCGATATACATTCTGCAAGTTGTGCAGAGAATCCAAATCCTTTGTGCTGTCCAGCATAATTGGCACAATACGATGCTCCAAGCATCCCAAATAGCCAATCAATGATCCTATTGTATTTGAGCATAGCAGAAATATCAAGCTGCGTTCAGGCATTTGCTGCCCAAACTTGTCCATCTCTATTCTGAGCTCTTCTTTGGAGAAGTGTTCTCCCCTATCGGTTATTACGTTTAATCCCATAAGAATTTACTTTCTGTTATTATAAACGGATCTCCATGACCCGGAAGTATTATCGTATCCATTGGCAAACTCTTCAGATAGGGAAGAGTTATGCTTTTATATTTTTCTTTTTCGCCTTCCGGGAATCTCAATATCGTCTGGTCTTCTTTCAACAGACTATCTCCCGTGAAAACATATTGCCCTAATTCAATACATCCACTCCCTCCACTATGTCCGGGGGTATGTATGAAATGGAATTTCACACCACACACTACTCTATCAGCAGACTCTCCGTATGTTGTATCAGCATGAAGAGTATAGGTTTTGCAATTTGCTTTGAATTGCTTATATCTATCGCCACCGTCTTTTTTATCCTGCTCAGCTAAAACAAAGGCTATAAGCATTGGATTGTTTCCCCTCTTACTTGATATGTATTTCTCTGCCTCTTCCTGACAGAACAAATCATTTTGAGGAAACGCTTGTTGCAACACAGGAACACCCACCGTATGGTCAAAATGTTCGTGTGTCAATAAAATATGAATTACTTCTACCCCTCTATCTTTCAATAGCTTCAGACCTTCCGGATTATCATTTGGATCAATCACTATCGCATCTTTACCACGAATGATGATAAACATATTGCTCTTCACAGGAGCATAGGTGCACCTGTAGAGCAATATGTCTTTACCATCAATGTTAAGCTTAAATGCGTCCATTAAAACTTAACATCATACTTAGCCAGAATTTCCTGACCTTTCTCAAATGAGCTCAGATCAATGATGTCATCTGTGTCGAGAGAAATGTTGAATGCATCTTCAAGAGCAGCCACCAATGTCATGTGACCTACTGAATCCCATGCTTCAACCCCCTGATACTCCAGCCCCTTGGTCTGATCTTCTGTAATACCCAGTGTATCGCAAAATGTCTGGGTGTACTTCTCTAAATTTGTCATGACTTTAATTTAATTTTAAACGTTTATAATTATTTGATATCACTTTCTTTCAACAACTCATCTGCGGTAATGTCGCGTGTAACGGTCATGCCTATCATTGAGTCAATTCTATCAGGAGATATACCTGTTCCGGGGCGCTTTGCATCAAGGTCATCAGCTGTCAATACCTGACCAGCCTTCAAATCTCTTGCTGCAATCACACTTCTACGCATTTTTGCCTTCTGTTCTACCTCAGCCTGAAGCACTACTCTTTCCTTGCTGCCCATAGCCTCATAGACATCATTGCATCCATTTACAAGATTTTTCAAATCCTCAGGCTCCATAGCCATCTGATTGTCCATTCCAATCTTCTTGTGGTCAAGGGTAAGATGCTTTTCAATCAATGCCGCACCAAGAGCTGTTGCTGCATTTGCAATCTGACACCCAATGCTATGGTCTGAGAATCCGATAGGATAATTCGGGAAGAGTTCACGAAGTCCTAATATATTATTAAGATGTATCGTATTCATCTCTGGGGGATAAATGCTGATGCAATGCAGCAGACAAATCTGAGAATTACCAGCATCCTCAATCACCTCAACGGCCTTCTTCACTTCCTCAATAGTACTCATACCCGTGCTAAACACAATAGGAGCACCTTTCTTGGCGATATATCTCAGATAAGGATGGTTGTTTGTTTCCATCGAAGCTATCTTCACAAAAGGTGCCTCACATTCATCCAACAGGAAATCGACTTCCTTCTTTGAATAAGGAGTTGAACAATACTGCACACCTTTACTGCGGCAATACTTCGCCATATCCATCAGCTGGTCCTCGCTCAGTGAGAACTTCACAAAGAAACGTTTTGAGATAGGATTTGCCTTATAATATTCAGCGGCATAAAGCGACTCTGCCGACCACGACTGAAACTTCACACACTGACATCCAGCTTCTGCGGCAGCATCAATCATCCTCTTGGCAACTGCCACATCTCCATTGTGGCTGGAGTTCACCTCTGCCACAAAGTAAGGTTTACCATAATCAGACAGCTCAGTACCGTCTCTTAATATCAATTTTGCCATAATTATCGATTATTTAAATTTGACCACCATCCACTGTCAGCACCTCGCCTGTAACAAACGAAGCTTCATCACTTGCCAAAAAAGCAACTGCAGTTGCAATCTCTTCCGGCTGGGCCATTCTCTTCAATGCAGTATGCGCAACAAATCTATCAAGGTCTTTCTGCTTTCTGTTATTGCCCATATCCGTATTCGTAAGGCTTGGCGCAACGGCATTCACTCTAATTCCGAATGGAGAAAGGTCTTTCGACATCGTTTTGGTTGAGCATATCAATGCGGCCTTACTTGAGGCGTATGCCATAGCACCGGCAATGGGGTTTATGCCCCTTACGGATGCAATATTTACAATAGAGCCTGATTTCTGCCGCATCATCAATCTGGATACAACCTGTATCAGATTAATCTGTGAGAAATAATTCACCTCAAAAACCTGCTTCAATTTATCCATTGAAGTCATCATTATGCTGCCTGAGAATGATATGCCAGCACAATTAACAAGAATATCAACATTTTTCTTCTCTGCCGCAATTGCCTTCACTGCATCCTTCACGCCTGCATAATCAGTCAATTCGAAACATACTGGTCTAATATATACTCCATATTGTGAGGCAAGCCCCTGCAACGCACTCTCAAACTCATCATTCTGAGTTCTTGCACATGCCCAAACATTGCATCCTTCCTGAGCAAATTTCTTAACTGTAGCCAAACCAATTCCTCGGTTTGCTCCAGTTATTATTGCATTCTTTCCTTTTAGTATCATACCTTATTAATTCTTGGAACCATACTTCTTGCAGGATTGCCACAGACAGTGGTACCAGCTTCGACATTACGAATGACAAAGCTTAGAGCACCAACGTGCGCACCTGATTCAACAATCACATGATGACTGATGACGGCAGATGTATGGATGTTAACATCATCTTTCACGACTATTCCACCCACGCACGTTACATGCGTATCAATTCTGTTGAAATCACCGATATGAGCATCATGTGCAATGATGGAATAGGACTGTATCATATTATAGTTGCCCACCACGGCATCATTACCAATAATAGTATATGCACCTATGAAGTTGCCTGTTCCAATCTTAGCATTCGTGAGCAATTTAGCAGACTTATGAATTAGGTTGATAAACTTACCACCACGATTGATGATAGACTCAAGACATGCCCTGCGTGATGCGCCTCCTATAGAGAATGTAAACACATCATCCTCCTTTGGCTGATAATCCTTTATTGTTCCCAGCACTGGGGGATAATTCTCAAAATCATCCAAAGCATTGAGATCATCATCAATGAATCCCTTTACTTCATAAACCTCACCATAGCCAACGCACTCCAGCGCATTACTATATATGGTGCGACCCATACCGCCGGCACCAATTATTATCAGTTTCTTTATTTTTCCATTAATTACTATTTCTTCCATTTGCTCGTAAATATCCACTTTTGTATTAACATTACGAAAATCTTTGCATAGCTCACATTAATAGGGAGCATTTTTAATCGACCAAAATTATCTGATAAGTGTGAATGCACTTTTTTAGGTGATAACAGTATATTTTCCACTACAGAAAATCTTGTTTGCGTTTTATTTATATATGACGTTACATTCTTACCGTGTTGCCTATATTTTATTAAAGGCTTATCCAAATAGGTTACCTTCCCAAACGCTGCACAAAGATATACCACAAATCTATCATGCTGCCCCCTTCTAAAGGGGAATTGCTTATTTTGAAGAGCATATCGCCTTGCCCCATTATTGAATATCATAGTACATCCTAAGGCTGCCTGTCGATAAACAGCATAGCGATACACATCTTTAGCATCTTCAGGATTACGATAGTTTGATTTCCACAAAGAATCATACAAATGATTTAACTGGCCATCAACGATTATTGCATCAGTAAAAGCACAACAAGGCATCTCTGCATGTCCGGTTTTATCTATTTCCTGAATTTTCTTAAGAGTTAACTCCACCTTTTCTGGTAGCCACACATCATCTTGATCACAATACATATAATAATCTGCCATCGCATGCTCCAAAAGCCACATAAAAGATTGGCCGACACCTAAATTATCACCATTCCGATCTACATGTTTTACCTTATCTGGAAATTTATTAACAAACGAATCAATGATTCCAATAGTTCCGTCGTTAGATCCATCATCCCTAATATATATAGTAAAATCTTGATATGTTTGGGAGAGCAACGAATCTATTTGTTTACCAATATAATCCGCTCCATTATATGCGGACAATAAAATTGCTATCATATAATTATACACTAAAATTCAATTAATCTTTTTAATAATCCTACTTGACTATCAATATTATTATCTGGGAACAAAACCTCGACTTCTTTAAAAGTCATTCTCTTTCCTTTCATTTCATGACAAAAATTCTCTATTTTTCTAACAGCATCTAAATCTCCATTTTTAATATTTAAGCCAAGTGGATATTTCTCTATCATATTAAATTGAGTATCTTCTGTAAAATAAAAATTTATGATTGGTTTTCCAGTCGACAACAACTCTAGCATTTTGCTTGGAGCTTGAAGAGTACTGACATTGCCAATATTAACAAGAACGTCGTATCCATATTTTAACATATCGATATATTTCGCTTTATCCACAAAATATTCTCTATGTATATTATCTTTAGCATATCGATTAATAATTTGCTCACATTCACCTTTTCGAACAAACAAATCTAAACTCACATCTTTAACCTTAGAAATGACAGACAAGAAAAATTCAGGATTTCTTATTTTCATATACAGAGTTCCCGCAAATATCAACTTGCATACTTTCGAATTCATAGAAGGATTACTAAATCCTTCCATCTGAGGATCTAACGTAAATTGTATTGGAAAAAGTTTATTTCGTTTTATTCGAAATGCCTTAGGGATATAAATAAACATCTCTGTCGTTACCATAACATAATCACAAACATTATAAATATCTTGTTCTTTTTTGAGATTTGCTCGTTTCCAAAGTCCCTTAAACAATTTGTATTTATAATAGATATAGTTTTCTGCATAAGGATCTGTTATGAAACATATCCATTTTATTGAAGGGTATTCCTTTTTAAACTTCAGCATTGCTAATTGATCATAAAAAGTATTTGACACAGCAATCACGACATCAATGCCTACGTTTTTATTGAGTTCTTTCAATTTTTCGTAATTTGCATTTATTTCCCACCTATTAGCATCAGGAAATGCATATTGTATTTGAAACAATCGGAATGCATTTATCAGAAGCAACAATAATTTTGAAAAAAATGTAAAACTATGATGTGTTATATTATACTTACATCTTGTTATTACAAGATGTCTTAGGCTACTGAAATATATTATGTTATATTTATCAGATTTAGGTTCTTTAATAGAATCATTTCTCGTTATGATATAAAAATTATAGCTCTCAGACAAAGAACTCACATATTTGTCAATACAAGTTGCAGGACCGCCCATGATTGGATAGTAATTCGAACACAACACTGCAACATTTTTTTTTACACTCATAATTAATCAATCATTTAATACAGAAAAAAACTTCATATTATTTGCAACTATCACCAATAAATCTTTATATCAATAACTTATAATAAACTTAGATTTTGTATGGTATGAAGTCATACTAAGCATTATTTAATCGAGAATCCAAAACCTCACAAAGTAATGGCAATATACAAAAAGTCAACATCCAATAATCAATACCAGCCATATTTTTAAAAGATCCAAAAATTACAAAAGAGAGAAAACCCAACGTATAATACGGTCGTATTGAAATAGACATAGAATTTTTACAATAAAAATAAAAAGTAATAATAAATGATACAAATAATAACATTCCCCAAATACCATAATATACCAACATATCTAAAAAATATGCGTGTCCTCCAATATTAGATTTTGAATTTCCAAATATCGGATTATCGAATATTGCATCTATAGTTAGATTATATTTATCAACTCGAGAGCCAAGGTCTCCTTCTGCTTCATTACCATCAATGACATCCTTGAGTTCAAGTACCCTTTGCTGTAAATCTTGATTGTCGGCTAACATATTACTACTATAGCCCAACATATCGCTGATTAACCCCGTTTGGAACAGAAAGGCGACAATCAACAGAGCTGCTATTATCCATTTAAAATTTATTCTTTTAGAAAACAGACAAAAAAAGAACATCACAAGACCTAAAACCAATGATGTTGTCACAGTACCTTCTATTTGAATAGCAAATATCAACAAGATTAACAATAATGGCAAAAAACGCACTTTTCCTTTTATATTTTTAAAAGCATAAGTAAGTATCGGAATCAAGACACAGACACCTTGAATTATATGGTAGTTAATCAGACCATACCTTGCCATTATTACAGTAAAAAAAGTATAATCAAAATTTAAATCTGTTGATTGGCTTCTCAAAGCCAGCGGATATTGCTGAAGTATAATACCTGTTGGAATGAATGCTATGCTAAAAGGGATAAGAAATATCAGAATAAAATATAATTTCTTATTATCATTAAAACTTTGTATAACAAAATACAGGATAACAGGTAAAAGAAATACATATAAAATACTAAAAATAGATTTTTCTCCATAAGCTCCAGCTATAGAAACATAAAATGAAAAAAACAAAAGAAAAACAAAAGATCTCTTCGAAGCAAGAACTTTAAAACACATTACTACCAATGCTAACATCGGTATCAATATTGTAATGCCTTTCAATGGTACATAGGCTTTGAAAATATCTACACTAGTAATTATCAAAGCCATACAACAAATCAAAAAAACCAAGCTCGTATAATATGTTAAGCTACTTTTCATATTTTCATCCTAATTTATACTATAAGATTAGAAGGTATTTTTGTACCATAATAATAATTACTGAAGGAAGCTTTGACTACGCTCAACAAATGTTGAGACCTTGGTGAAGAAGATAGATTCTTTTGAGCGTATTCATAAGCGCGTTTTACTTGCTTCTCCATTTCCATAGGGTTTTCATAGCAATAAAGCATTTCTTTTCCTAGTCGATCTCTATCACCTAAATCCGCATAACGAACATATTTTCCATTTTCTGAGAATAATTCATAATCTGAAGACAATTTATAAGTAACCACTGGTCTTTTAAGAAAAAGAGATTCTCTTACTGTTGAATTTACAGATGTTAGACCAGGTAAGACTGCTATAGCAGAAGAAGAGACCAAATTATAAACATCATAGGAACTTTCTTGAAGTCCTAAGAATATTATATTATTTTCAAGATGACTGTTTCTGATCAAATCATCAAGAGTATCCTTGTATTTTTTATCATATCCTCCAATAACGCACATTTTAACATTTGGATATTTTTGAGAAACACTAGCCAAACCTACTATAGCATCTTCTATACCTTTTTTTTGAGTCAATCGAACTGAGAAAAAAACGAAATCATAAAGAACATCCACTTTCCTCAAAACAGGCTCTTGAGTAGGAAAACTAATTTTAAGTAGTGGATTCTTATTATTGATAGCTTTAACCAATTCTGATTCATGTTCCGCATAGCAAATATAATCAGCCCTCGCAATTACGGTTCTTTCATAGGATTTTCGAAACTCTCCTCCTGCAAAATTAACATTCTTACGTAGAGAACTATTTAAAAATGTTTGCATTAAAACTAATACCGGAATGTTATCAAACTGCAACACGACAGGAGAATATTCCATATTCTCAGCGCCACTCAAACATATAAAATTAGGGTTAATCTTATTAACCACGTTTATAATATTATTTCTCACATGTTCATACATATCTTTTCTATACGATGATAAGAGCAACTTAGAATAATGAAGTAAAGAACTTTGATTATAGCCAACACAGTGATAATAAATATTTCTAAGTCTAAATTCACATAACTTCTTTTTTTGATAAGAATATGGAGCTATAACATGAACTTCAATGTTATTATCATTCTCAAATGCCTTTAAGAAAAGAGGAATCCATGGTCCATAGTCTATAACTTTTTTCTTTTCTTTTTTAAGAAGGGCAAGCAAAAAATTCTCAAAACGGAAATCTTTAATTGTTTGATGCCTCCTAATTTCTGCATTTGAGAATTTACATATAAATGCCAACTTTATTTTCTCCATTATCGTAACAATTATTACAGTAGCAATTCATGACTTAAAACGCTACAAATTAATATTTCTTGATGCTCTAATTTTATAAAAGAACGATAACATCAATAAAAATGAAAGCGATATCATCACAACACACTGCCCCCAGGCTCCGCCAGAGAATGACCAAAATTTAATCATTAAGTAATATATACCAACTGCGAGACCAGCACCCAATACCTTAACATAAAGAGTTTGCTTTGTAAATCCATAACCTATTACAATATTCTCAATAATAGAGAATACAGCAAAAAGGATGTTATAAACTGCAAAGATCCTAGCAAATGGATATGCATCGGCATATCTACCTGCTGTGAGCAAATCTATCAACAAAGGAGCAAAAATTATAAAAAGAAAATTAAAAATCGCTGTACTACCAACAATCATAAAACATATACCGAATAGCTTCTTATGTCTTTTCTCTGCAATCGACTGATAAAGGTCAGGAAGAAAAGTGCTACTAATTGTGTTAAAGAAGATGCTCATGTATGAAGCAATGGACAATCCCACACAATACAAACCGTAGGTATGCACATCGTGTATTTTTTCCAGAAATGATTTATCAATACCGGAAATGAAATACCATAGAAAAGAACCGAGGACTAATGGCCATGTAAATTTCAAACCTTTTTTCAGAATCTGCCTGTCTATCTCCCATTTGTTTAATGAATGAGCTATCGAATAAACAGCCACTATGCTCGAAGCTATCAATGCAGCCCATAACTTTCCTACAGCTCCATATTTATAATAAACCACCAGCAATAATGTTAATATCGTAGTGATAAGACATGCTACGATAGAAAAAACTGCAAACGGTCTTGCTTTTCTTCGTATCTTAAGTTTTGTCTTATAGAATGTACTAATATTCAAAACGTAAACTTCTACAAACGTTAAAACAGCATAGGGGTAAAAATCAAATTCAACATGAGATACTTGATGGAACACATAAAAAAAACATGTAAAAAGAATTAATGACCCGAGCCCCAACAACATAGAAGCTAAAAGAACCGTATCGCCCAATCTTTCTCTTTTCTCCTCTGGAGTAAAATAATACTGTCTGCTATAATATGAAAATAAGCAAAAGTGTAATATAGGATAGAGAAAAAGATTAAACGATGAATAGTATCCAATTATAGCATAATCAGCATGGGATAGGTTTGATGCATACAAAGGGTTAAGAACAATTCCGATAAATGCTACGAACAGAGATGCGCCCATATACCAAGATGCATTCTGAATATAAGCCCTAAACCTTTTGATATATTGATTCATCAAATTAAACAAAAAGCATATTAAATCCTGTTATAATCTAATGCTTTTCTAATTTTCTAGCAGGATTGCCCACCCAAACTTCATTAGCAGGAATATTTTTCACTGCTATAGCTCCCATTCCGACAGTGGCACCCTCGCCTATTTTTAAATAACCACGGAGGGAAGAGCTTGGCGCGACCCAAACATCATCCTCTATAATATTTCCGCCAGAGACATTAACTTCAGCAGCAATAATAACATTCTTGCCTATCACATTATTATGAGCAATATGGCATAAATTGTTTATTTTTGTATAATCACCTATCATGGTAGTTGACAGGGCACCACGATCAATGCAAGTGTTAGCACCTACTTCCACATAATTACCAATCTTTACATCTCCTATCTGAGGGAAGCGAAAACGGTTTCCATTTTTATCTCGTTCAAATCCAAAACCCTCACCACCAATAACAGCCCCTGACTTTATAACACAACCTCTTCCAATTTCAACATCATCATAAATGTGAACATTAGCTTCTATAATGCTATCATCCCCAATTACAGAGTTTTCTACAATACAATAAGGCCCTATACAAACATTCTTTCCAATTTTTGCAGAAGTACTTATTATAGCTGTAGGATGAATACCCGCTTTCGGACGCTTAGAAAAGAAGTGATTTCCTATTTGAGCTAATGCTATCTTAGGATTTTGCACATGAATTAATACTTTAGAAGCTTTGAACATAATGTCACTATATTCGACATCACTATCAACTAATACCACCCTTGCGCTAGAATTCTCTGCTATTTCTTGCTTATTTTCCTTTGATGGGTTTACCCAATCCAAAGTAGTAAGAGTTACATGTCTGGTATCAGCCAAGTTGTCAATATAAACATCATCGTTAATACCATCAATAGAAATAAGTTGGTCTTTTATGAGAGCTAATATCTCTATTAAACATACTTTAACTATCTTCATTTTATATCAATTAATTGATTATTTTTTCAAAACTTTCTTTTTATCGTTCTTATGAACTTATACAACCCATGAAAGTAAGCATTTACATAATGCACAAAGCATATGTAACTATTTTGCCATCGGCTTCGACCAAGAAAGGATTGCCTATACTCTGCCATCTCTGCATCAAATTCCTTATTTATTGAGATCTCTGCAGGATGTTTCAGCTCTATCAACTCAAATCGTGGTCTGTTGTGATATGCCTTATAAAAAGCGGAATTAACATCAACATTGTTGTTTGCACCTCCTGCAAGGCCGATGTTCGAGACCATATTGGTGTTAGGATAAATGCTGTATTTATCGTACTTGTGTACCAGATACAGCATTTGAACATCGTATGTGTTCTGCTGAATTCCTTTCTTAAGACTATCTACATAACTGTCAAACATCAGAAGATGCCCGTAGTACGACTTTTTGTTGGAAAAAGCTTCCTTAAATGATTTCTTATTCCGATACTTAGGATAGGAAGCCATATCGTACTCGTAAAGGTCATATACCCTTTTCCATGTTCCCATGGCGTATGTAGCGGCACATTGACGGGTAAAGAAGTACGAGGCTTCGCCACGCTTCATGCCGTAATTGACACCACCGATATAAGCTATCTTGTCATTATCCTTATAATCCTCTAACAGTTCCTGGCAATAGTAAAAGAACGAAACGGAAGGAACACCATCGTCCTCAACGAAAATCATTCTGTCTTCTTGCGAAAACAACCAATTCCAAGCGGCTATTCCAGCCCGTGAACACCCTAAGTTCTTCTCATGGATGAGATACTTTACATTGCAATCCCAATCCACGTTCTTCACTATCTGAATAACTTTTGCCTGATTTTCTTCATCATCTTTTCTGTTTACCCTCGGAGCATCCACTGCCACGTAGAGTTTCTTTGGTTTTGCCTCTCGTATGGCATTAAATGATTCCTGCGTGATTTCCGGTCTATTGAAGACCATATAGAGGACGGGGGTTGTTAATTCTTTGCGAGTCGCCCAACTGGGGATTTTTTTTTCGATATTTGCTGAATTCATTTTGAGAATTTTATTTTTGAATCTCAATCCAGCAAATATCAAATCAGCAGTCTAACTCTGCAAGAAATACCCCTTTACAAAGTTTCGCACCCGCAGTATCTGCCGGACAAAGATGTTTGGACTTTTTATATGTTTCCTGTAATGATATTCGTCGTATTTTAAATTTCTCTTTATTTCCTTTGGATGTACCTTGGCAACAAATTCCTCATCATACTTTCTGTAATGTGACTTGCTTTGACCTTTGGCATGAAGACCTACCACGCCAACATTTGAGGAAAGATGCACACGAGGAACAATACTCAAGCCACCATCACGCGACTTGATGTAACTCCAAACGTAATCCCATGTACCCCTCCCATTAAAACATTATGTTTCAAATAGTTACATAGTCTACATAGGCTTTTCTTTTCAAGTTTTGTCAAGTCTGTCCTTTCATTCAGACGAGCTACAGTATTATCAAAATCATTGACATACAGATTGAAATGATTCCATGCTCTGCGCCAAGTAGCCCACCCCCATATATGACCATAATTAGAGAAACAATAATCCTCATTGTTAGGGAGCGGCATAGGCGTCTGATTGTTGCTACTAATCATATAAACATTCTCAGCATCTTTGTAGAGATAGAGCATTTCCTGAGCGAACTTCAGGAACGAATAGGGAGCAATGATATCATCCTCAACGACAATGATATATTCATTCTCACTGAGAACCCAGCTGATTGCCTCACTCTCTGTGACTTCACAGCCTTTATTTCTTTCGTTGTAGCGGTAATGCTTCTCGCAAGGCCAGTCTATATCGTTCTCCATAACGGAGCGGACTTCCCTTATTACTGCATCTTCGCCCTCCTTGTCGGCTCTTGCGCCATCACAAGCAAAGTACATATTCTGAGGCTTTGACTCGCGTAGCTTCGCAATGCATTGCCTCAGTATGTCAGGGCGGTTGAATCCTATCACGAGGACAGGAACTACTATTGGTGTTTTCTTTTCCATATCTCTTACCACACTTTTATCATCTTCAAATATTCCGGCCACTCCCCCAAGTCCTTCCAGCTGTTCTCGCTCACTGGGAAGCAACCCACTCGGCCACCGCGGCCATGGACTTTCTCCATGAGGTCGGTGATGTGGTACTTCTCGCCGAAAGGGATCTCGTCGATGAGGTCGGGGTTCAGGATATACACGCCGGTATTGATCATATACGTCTGCTCGGGTTTCTCCCTCAGGGCAGTCATGAGGCCGTCCTCACCTGTCTCTATCACGCCGTAGGGGATGCGGATGCTCTTCACGGCGGTGACGATGGTGATGTCGTTGTGATTGCTACGGTGGTAGTCGTACACGTCGCGGTAGTCCTGGTCGATGACGATGTCGCAGTTGCTCACGAAGAAGGGAGTGTCGATGCTACCCTTGAGGAGGCTCACGCTGCCGATGGTGCCCAGGGGCTTGTCTTCCTTGAAGTAGGAGATGTCGTAGTGGTCGGGCAGGTTGTCGATGTAGTACTTGATGAGGTCGTACTTGTAGTTCACCGAGAGGTAGAACTTGCGGCAGCCTATGCCCATGAACTGGTCCATAATCTCCTCGAGGATGGTCTTCTCGCCTATGGGCACGAGGGGCTTGGGGATGACGTTGGTAATGGGGCGCAGACGTGTTCCCAGACCTCCCGCCATGATGACCACGGGGAGATCTATCTTCTCGCGTGCTGGCTCCTGCTCCTTCTCGGTGATGTCCTTCCAGAACACCACGTCCACGAGGCTTCCGTCCTCGCCCACCACGGGCATGCACTCCGCACGGAGACGCTGCATCTTGCCCTTGATGCTCTCCTGCGATTCACCGACCGAGGCATATATCTTGTTGGGATTGAAGATGCCCTGCACGGGGTCGGTGATGGGATAGCCCTTGATGATGGCACGCTGGATGTCCCCGATTGTCAGCAGGCTCAGGAACCTCTCCCCGTCCATCACGAAGAGATTCTTCACATGCGCCTTGTCCATCTGCGTCATCGCCGCCAAAAGAGACGCCGACGGAAGAATCGTTCTGTCTTGTATTTTATTTAAATTCATATATAAATTGCTTAGCATTATTACCACTTACAAATAATTCTAAAGAGTACTTGCCCAAAAGCTCTCATTTAATAATTTATCATCAAAATTTAATGAAGGAGAATACATAAATCCATCAGAAGAAGCCATACTATTCTTGATATCACATAGATTCATAATTGCCACAAGAATACTCTTACATGCTATTCTGAATACGTTTTTCTCTATTGATTCAATTTCTTCTGACCAGTCAACAGGCATTGCTCCTTGCGCAAGGATAGGGCCACCATCCAGTTCTGCTGTAACCAAATGACAAGTAGCTCCGATTATTCTACTTTGTTTCTCCTTCGCCATCTCAACAGTTTTGAAACCTATCACCCCCCCGAAAGATGGGAGGAGAGAATAATGAAGGTTAATGAAAGTAGCCTTGCAACATGTGAAAACCTCCTCAGGTAAAATCTTCGAGATATTGGTTATTACAATGTCGGGGTTAATACTACGAATATCCTCAACTACTTCTGGAATACGGCTACGCCATGGTTTAATAACTTTTGTCATCATACCGTTTGCATTTCCATAGTCCACTGCTCCACAATCTCTATCAGCTATTATACTTTTGATTTCATAAGGAGCATCTGCTATCTGTGAGTATCTATGCAGGAACTTCATCGTTCCCCCACCGCCAGAAGCCAATACAATTATTCTCTTTTTCATGCTGCCCTCCTTTCTGCGCAGAACGATAGGCAGCATAAAGCATTAACAGTTAGGAATTTACCCCCCCCCAATGTTAAATTATTTAACATATTATTATTCATATCATTACGAGTTTTATTTCTTGATTTTGCAGGATTGCCAAACACGGTGTCAAAGTCGGCAACGTCTTTTGTGACGACACTTCCCATGCCTACCGTGGCATCATGACCAATGGTAACATGGTCACGGATACTGCTGTTCAATCCTATGAAACTTCTTTCTCCAATGGTTACTTTCCCGGCCATGGCCGTTCTACCTGCTATGAAGCAGTGTTTGCCTATATGCGCCTCATGACTCAGCAATGCGGCAGGCATAATGGAAACATTGTCCTCGATGATGCAGTCCTTGCTGATGATGGCACATTCGGAAATCAATACATTCTGACCTATACGGGCAGAAGGGTTGATGACTGCTGTAGGATGGATGATTGTTGCCATAGGCACTTTACCCACGAAACGTTCATAGAGCTTCTGTTTCAAGTCGAAGCGTGCATATCCAATGCAGATGAATATCGCATCGAACACTCCATCCTTGAACATCGGCTCAACGTCATCGTCATTGCCAAGCACAGGAATGCCTGCTACAAGAGAACCTTTCGGTCTGTTGCCGTCGAACATTCCGACCACTTCTATCTCCGATTCTCGGCCAAGGTCTGCTACTTGCTCAGCAAAATCACCAGAGCCTATGAGGGCTGTTTTTGCCTCCCCCATTGATTTTCTTGAGCGTTGATACATAAGCATTTACAATCATTTAAAGTGCTTATTATGTCTAATATTCGTTCAGCAAAATAGCCGGAACCTATCAGAACAATTCTTAACATGTTTGTATTTCTATTAAATCCCAAATGCGACTCATCTCATCATTCATCTGGGACACATTATCAAATCTAATTACCATTCCTCCTAAACAATCAAGTCCAACATGGAATGAGTTCACTTGTTCTCCTTCTCGTTTAAAGATAGCTTTATAAACTACCTGTTTTTCTATACCATCATGATACCTTATTCCTGAGAAAGTTCCGCTTGTCATAGAATGAATGACGTATGAAGAAGCTACTCCTTCATGAGTCGGCTTGAGGAATTTTTTATATTCATCACCAACACAAGCACAGATAGAAGCAGATATCATATCTACTCCACAGGCATATTGCACAGTGTCAGGAATCAAATTGCCTCCATTTCTTGGGCCTACCTCCAAAATATGAACTCTGTCGTCTTCCCCGATGATATATTCAAAGTTAAAACCACCAAAAAGCATTCCCAGTTTGTCAAATATCAGCTGTATTTGCGACTGAGCATCTTTACGATATTTCTCTTCCTGAATAGATGGATAACTCAAGCCAATAGGAGCATAGGGATTACGTTCCATATTATGATGCTGATCCATCACCCCAAAGAAGGCAATTTTACCATCAGAGATAAAACCATCGCCATCAATTTGGAAGCCTCTTCTCTGAATAAAGTTCTCTATAATGCATGTATTAGTCTGAGAGTAACGTGTTGCATCCTCAACATCCTCAAATGCCTTATTGAACTCTTCATCACATGAAACTTTCGTTACTCCTTTACTACCCCACAGCATCTACAGGCTTTATCATCACAGGAAAGCCAATTTGATGCATATAGCCAAATGCCTGGTCTTTATCCTTTCTAGTAAATGACTGAGAATTAGGTGAAGGTAATCCTATTTTTCTGAGAAAAGAACAAAACAGGTGTTTCTTAGTCAATATCTCAACACTTTGTGATAGATTTGTTGGCAGATTCAGCTTCTCACAGACAATAGCGGCAGGAAGTGCCGCAACGTCTGAAGCATACGAGAGTAAGCCATCAGCTTTGCTGCATACTACAACTTTCATTATCTCATCGGCACTGGTAGTATCTATCTGATGAAACTCATCACAATAATCACGACCCATGCAATCGGCAAAAGAGTTAGCGCATATCACATAATAGCCTAATTCTTTCGCCCTGCGTATAGCAGACAACTGGAGAAAATTTCCTCCTAATATTAATCCCCTTTTCATAAAGCACTCCTCCATTAAGCAGCCATTGCAACAATGACCTCTGAGGTATAAGAGTGCCTATCTAAAGTTCTCTTAATTAAGGCCCCTCACGTTAAATTATTTAATATATCAACTTTCACTAACTTACGTACTATATTCCTTGCCTCTTCCATGCTCTCTATCGTCTGCTCTCTCCCTTCTGTCTGGAAGATGGCATAGCCATAGCGGTTGAGACTGCTGGTAATCCTGTTCACCTCGTCGCCGACGTGCTTGTCGAACTCCCATGCTTTGCAGCCTGGAATCTGGCCAAGACGGTCGATGTCGCCGATACTCTCTATCCTGCCCTCGGGGAGTTCGAAGAACACCACGCCGGAACTCTTCTGGAACTTCGGCAGGAACTCTTCATCGGCTATGGCCTCTCCCACACTCATACGAGCAAGGAGTCGCTCCATGTTGATGCCGGTGGAAAGGGGCACAAGGGTGGAGGTGATGAAGTCGCCGCCAAGACGAGGACTGGTCTCAATGACCACGATGCCACGGCTGCTGACCTTGAGCTCGGTGTGGGAACCACAGCCGTCGAAGTTCAAGCACCGGGCAATCTTGCCGATGATGGTGCGTATCTCGCTGCGCTGCTCCTCGGTGAAGTCGGCAGGCTGGATATGGCCAAGCTCCACATTGTAAGGGAACGTGGTGGTCTGCTTCTGGGTGAACTGCAGCACATGAGTCTCGTCATGGTAGTGAAGGCTCTCGATGCTGTACTCAGGACCATCGATGAACTCCTCTACAAGGACATTGCCCTTTTTGGTGTACTGCATGGCCTCGGTCATGGCCTCACACACTTGAGCTTCGTTCTCGCAATAGATAACGCCACGGCTGCCTGAGTTGTCGCGAGGCTTGACTATCACGGGATAATTCCAGCCCTCACTCTCGAACTCCTCAATGCAACCCACAAGCCTGCCCTTGGCATGGGGCACTCCACCCAGCTCAAACCGCTGCTTCATCAGGAGCTTGTCGGTACTCCACTTGGCGGTGTCAACGCTGTAGAAAGGCAGCAGCAACGCCTCGGCCACACGTGCCATCATGACTAGTGGCTTGTCGGTAGCTGCGCACACGACTCCGCTGACAGCATATTTCTTTGCCACGGCGAGTGAGCCCTCAAAGTCATCTCCAGCGACAACCTCGAAGGCATCCACCTCATCTCGCAACAAAGCGTCATCAGTGATATCCATCCCGACAACATACAGACCAAGACTCTTGCACTGCTCAATGAGCGATTTCTGCAAGAATCCCAATCCAAAGACTAAAATACTCTTCTTCATCTTACCTTTTCTCTACAGATTTAGACAGATTCAACAGATTTGTTTTCATCCGGGTGTTCTGTAGCATTTTTCTCTACAGGCTGAACAGATTTATCAGATTTCTTTGTTCAAGAGATCAAAGTTTACGAAGCGTTCTTTTTGAATTGACGAGCAACGGAAGTTTACCAATAATCCAACTAACTTCTTTGCAGCATACATATAATTGATACACTGCTCTTTGTTGTCATCGTCCATTTCTGAAACAGCTTTTATAAGAATTGAAATCTGTTTAATCTGTTAAATCTGTAGCGTTACTTTATTGTGTCCAACGCATCCGCGTATGTCTTGCAGATGAACTCCACCTGCTCCATGGTGAGGGCGGCATACATCGGAAGAGTAATCTCGTGGTCGCTGACGTACTCGGTCTGCGGAAGCTGTGCGCCCCACTCCTTATACACCGAGAAGCGGTGGATGGTGGGATAGTGGATACTGGTCTGGATGCCTTGCTCGTGCAGGTAGTCGCGGATGGCATCGCGCTGCTCACGGGTTCTGTTCAGGAGCACCGTGGGGAAGATATAGTTGCTGGTGAACTCGTTGCAGTCGGCGAAGGGAACCACCATGTCCTTCACCTTGGAAAGGAGCTCCACATAACGCTGGCGCACTTTGGCACGTACCTCCAGGTCACCGGGGAGCTTCTTGAGCTGCTCAATGGCAATGCTGGCACGGATGTCGTCCAGACGAAAGTTGTAGCCCAGCGCCACGATGTCGTAGGCTGTGGCATGACCGCTGGCACGCTGATAGCTCATGGTGGTCATGCCATGTGAACGGAGCAGACGAGCCTTCTTGGCCATCTCCTCGTTGTTACTGATGAACATGCCGCCCTCGCCGGTGGAGATGTTCTTGTTGCTGAAAAACGAGAAAGCTGCGCAGTCACCTATGGTGCCGAGCTTCTTGCCCTTATACTCGCTCAGAGGCCCATGGCAGGCATCCTCAATCACCTTGAGGTTATGCTCCTTCGCGATGGCCATGATTTCGTCCATACGCGCAGGGAATCCAGCCATGTGAACCACCACGATAGCCTTGGTCTTGGGAGTAATCTTACGACGGATGTCCTCCGGGTCGATATTTATATGCTCCGGGCCAACGATGTCGGCAAACACAGGAGTGCCGCCGGCATAACGCACGCAGTTGGCACTTGCCGCAAAGGTAAGGCTCGGCACAATGACCTCGTCGCCGGGGCCAATGCCGCACACCAGACAGCACAGGTGCAGCGCATCCGTGCAGTTGCTCATGCTCACCGCATAGTTAACGTGGAACATGTCCACGAACATCTTCTCCAACTGTTCATTCTTTGGCCCCGTGCTGATCCAGCCGGATTTGATGGTATCATACGCAGCCTGAGCCTCACGCTCATCGAAATTGAGATTAAATAATGGAATTTGATATGCCATTTTCTTATAAATTTAATAATTGTTTGCTCTTGCGCCACTAATAACGCGAATAACTCGAATGGCTCTAATCGCCACAGATAACCCAGATATTTTTTTCTCTACAGATTGAACGGATTAAACAGATTTCTTTTTGAACCACAGATGACACGGATTACACAGATTTAACAAACACAAAATGAAACTAATCTAAACAAATTGCTCATTAATAATTTGCTCCGATTTGCTAAGATTTGTGTTTTTATTTAATCACCACGAATTGCACGAATGGACACGAATTAATTTCTTAATCTGTGAAATCTGTGGTTGTTTATATTCGTGTTATTAGCGTTATTCGTGGAGTTAATCATTTTCTGAGAAGTAGCGCCAAAGCGGGGCGGCCATGATGCCCTCAATAATTTGATGGTCTTGAAGCATCTGCCTGACTTCATCCTTGGTCTTCAGATGAACTGCAATAGATTCTGTGGGCTCCTGGTCCGGCTCTGACAGTTTCTTCACTCCTTCGGCGAGGAAAGTATGGCAGAGGTTGTTCATCGTGTTAGGGTTGGGAGCATAAACATCATATTCCGTCCATTCGCCGCCAACATAGCCGGTCTCTTCCTTCAGTTCACGCTTTGCGGCATCCAGGGGCTGTTCACCCTCTTCGCAGCAGCCGGCGGGGATTTCGGAACATATCTGGTCTATGCCGTGGCGATACTGCTGCTCGATGATAATGTGGCCTTCTTCCGTGATGGCGATGACATTCACCCACGTGGGATATTCCACCACATAGAAGTCGGGGATATCAATGCCAAGGTCGGTAAGGACACGGTCTTTACGGACAGTGAGGAAAGATTCCCGAGAAAGGTACTCACTGGATAAGGTGCGCCACTTCTTCATCAGTCCTCGTCGTCATCGGGACAGAGCATGCCCTTTGAATGGAGCCCGTTCACCTGACCTGCAATGAGCCGCTCGGCATGGTTACGCATAGCCTTGCTGAAACGCTTGCGGGGCGAAAGGGGTTCATCTGCCCAATTGGCATCGTGGGTGAGCACCTGCAGGTGCTGTACCTCCGGGTCTTGCAGCACTTCCTCCAGACGGTCGAAACGCCAGTAGCCAAGGGAGTCTCCGCAATAGTTATAATGCTCCTTGAAATAGGAGGAATAAACGTTTATGAGGCCACCGTAGCGATATTCCAGGCAGCTCTGTGTGAAGGGCGTAGTGTTGTGGAACGAGAAGGTGTCAAGCTCTACTCCCAGCGTCTTTTCCAGATACTCGCGGTCAAGCATGATGAAGCCATTGAGCTGCACCTCGTCGGTGATGCCCCAGTAGCGGCAGTCGAAGTGAAGGCCGCAGTGATGGCCCAGTGCTTCGATGTCGTGGAACACCTTGGTGTAGTGCTGGTCGAAGAGGTTGTAGTAGCCGCTGTGGAGCTGGAAGAAATAGGTGGCCTGTACGCCTTCCTCATGCTCTATCTGCGCCATCTTTAGAGCCAGATCCGGCTCAAACTCCACATCGTGCCGCCAAATGATATCCTTGCGTTCAGCCTTGAAATCATCCTTGTGCAGGATAAACTCAAAGCCCTGCGCCTTCGCCAGTTGAATAAGTTTCCTATAGTTCGTGAAGGTAAAATCGTCGAACTTGTATTTTTCTCTGTTGGTCATAATCTATCTTTCTTTTCGCTACAGATTGATCAGATTCCTCAGATTCAATAATCCGTTTAATCTGATCAATCTGTAATGTTACATTTTTTGATCAAGGTTCTTACCTTTCTCTTCATGTTCGAAGTTGGGGATGAACTCCTTGATGGCAGCTACTATTTCTTCCTTGGTGAAGGTTGGCTCATGGAAAATCTTCTCTACCTTGTCAAACCAGGCATCAACTTCGGCCATGGGGCGGCGCTTGGATTCCTCTATCACGCCCAATGCACTGAATCTATCCATATCCAGTTTCTCACCGGGGATAAAGAATTCTTCGTAGGCCTTCTCGCCAGTAGTATCTGACTTAAAATAAACGACAGGGTAATCCTTGCTGTCGTAGGGCATTTCTGAAGCATACTTCTTGGCATCCTCATCCTTGGAGAATTCCTTCTTGGCTAATCCATGAGCCTTAACGTAGTCGTCGCAGATGGCAGAAAAGGTGAGCATCTGCTTCTCGCCCAATTTCGGGAAGAATACTTCTCTTGAATTGCCGAGAATACAAGCCAACATACAAATCTGACCACTTTCCTCGGGACTTACAAAGTAACGTTTCACATCATTTGGGGCAGGCAACGGCTGCTTACTTTCCATCCTATGCTGCCATCCGTCAGGAAGGCTGCCATTACTGAAAGCTACATTTGCAAATCTTGCTGTGGTTACGGGGAATTTCTGGCTATAAGCCATGACCAAATCCTCCATGATACGCTTGCTGGCTCCCATGATATTTACAGGGTTTGCAGCCTTGTCTGTCGATACACAGAAGAAATGCTTGGGAGGATAAATGCTAAGCAAGTCCATCAGCTTCTTGGCCTTAATATCGTTATTCTCTATCAGAGCCTGAACGCTATATTTATCTTTTTCACTGCGAACATGCTTATGAGCTGAGAAATTGGCTACGATGTCGAAGCCTTTCTCCTCGCGGAATATCCTTTCAAAAATAGGATCTGCAAAGTTCAATGTATAGAGACGGAATTCCTCCGGGACATACATTCCGTAGGTGCTGCGCAGGTCTCTTGTGAGCTCTGCCAGTCCGTTTTCATTCAGGTCTATCACTATGAGCTTCGATGGCTTGAAGGGCAGCACGGCTCTGATAAAGCTACTACCAATGGAACCGGCTCCGCCTATCACACACACGCTCTTACCCTGAATCTCGGCCGTGAGCTTCTCTCTATTTGCCTCAATATCGTTGAGGAACATCGACTGTGACCGCTTGGTCACATGGTCGGATATGAATTTATTTTTTATAAACATCTTCTTGTTTTGAATTAACAGGAGGCCCTTCCCTGCAAAAAGAATAAGGTTCAATACAGATTATTACTCCTATATAGTTTATCACTCTGATTCTTCATAATTAAAGTATTTTATCGTATTCACCAGTTTAGCGTTCTTTATAAAGAGAACTTGGGTAAGCACTCAATTTGTAAGCACTCAATTTAGGGCATCCCCCTTTGTTAGGGCACTTTTCAGTGCCCTAAACCGAATTTTGTTAATTAATTAGTTTTGAATTTAACATTGGCTGGTAGCCAAAGTGATTTTGTCAGGAACCATATTAACATAATCTCTGCACCCGTTAAAGATGTTTTTGAAAAAAGTTCCGATGAAGTTCCAGATAGAACTGCCATGAAGCTTTACCGTTCCTATTACACTGTGATAAGTTGCAGCCATCTCAGCACCGGCATCACTGCCATAATGAAGTGAATTGTTACGTTGAGTAGTCAGCTTTCGAATAGTTCGCTCAGCAAGATTATTGTCTATCGGCAGTTCACCGTCATCCAAGTAAGCGAATATCTCTTTCCAGAACCGGTTCAGATAATTAAGAGCTTCTGTGTAATACCGGCTTCTAAATGCTGGATCCTTTGACAGTTCACTGTCCAACAGGCTGCGCAATTCTATCAGGAGTTCCTTCGTTTCCAAACTTTGCCTTTCCCGCAAACTTTCTTCCGGAGTAAGCCCGGCATCATCATAAATATGTTCTTTCGAAAAGAATCTCTTTAGAAGGGTTGAAAAACGTCCGGCTACCGGTTCACCACCTTGATTACCTGCCTTGACGAACTTGTTTTTTGCATGGGACATACAAACTTGATGCACGGTATCCTTAAACTGGGCTGACTTCAACTCATCGCCGATAAATACATAGGCAGTGTATCCGTCAGACATGATACTCTTCAATTCCGCATCACCCAAGAAGTCTATAAGTAACTCATGACCGCGAGAGCCATTCGCATAGAAGAAAATGGCTGTTTTCTGAGCCTTGTTGACCAGCACCCCAATATAGCACTTCTTATAGTGGTCATATTTGCGCACCTTGCACCAGGTCTCATCGCAGTTCACTATCGAGTCATTTTCCAGGGCAATGGACTTCAATACACAGACCAACCCGTCCAGGTATTTCTTGCCCTTCTCAAGCCAGTTACGCAGCCAGCAATCCGGATTTCAACTACTTTTCTGCGAGTATCCTTGAACCATTTCTGAAAGATGTTATAAGGAACCTTGTGCTTAACACAAAAAGATTGGAGAGATTCTCCATGAGGCAAAGCATCCGTCTGGTACTGAAAGTAAAATCTTTCAAGTTCTTCACTGCTATACATTATTCTACAAATTTGGTTGGCAGCGAAGATAGAACCTTCAATCAATAGCCATTTTTTGACTGCTTACAAAAAAAATATTAATTTGTATGATTTTCATAAGCAATCATATCTTTACTAAAATTATTTACCCAACAAGTAAACAATATCTACTTTCTCCAAACCATTTTATCTATCACACCCGTATAAGATTGGATGAGTTTTACGATTATATTACTTACATTTTCGCCTACATATACATCAACAGGAGTACCATAATCACCATTTGTATCCATAGAAAGTGCAATATCAACAGCCTGCAGAAGACTCTTTTCGTCAATACCAGCAAGAATGAACCCCGCATTGTCAAGTGATTCTGGACGCTCTGTAGAAGTACGAATACATACGGCAGGAAATGGATGTCCTATTGATGTAAAAAAACTAGATTCCTCGGGAAGCGTACCTGAATCTGAGATAACAACAGCAGCATTCATCTGGAGACAATTGTAGTCGTGAAAACCGAGAGGGTCGTGTCGAATCACGCGCGAATCAAGTGAAAAACCAGTTTCTTCAAGACGTTTACGACTGCGAGGATGACAGCTATAAAGAATA
The DNA here is from genome assembly GCF_003603515.1 of Bacteroides sp. AM32-11AC. Taxonomy (NCBI): domain Bacteria; kingdom Pseudomonadati; phylum Bacteroidota; class Bacteroidia; order Bacteroidales; family Bacteroidaceae; genus Bacteroides; species Bacteroides sp. AM32-11AC. The sequence continues at coordinate 124,530 of NZ_QTNH01000011.1, forward strand.
GGCATATCGTATTTCTTGGCAATGGCATTAATGGCATTAAACAAAGAAAGAAAGTTCTTCTCAGTATCAATATTCTCTTCGCGATGTGCAGACAACAGAATGTATTTACCCCTCTCAAGTCCCAAGCGTTGATGAATATCACTAGTTTCAATCTCAACCAAATTTTCATGAAGTACCTCTGCCATAGGTGAACCACTAACATAAGTACGTTCTTTAGGCAAGCCACAGTCAGCAAGATAACGCCGAGCATGTTCGGAATAACAGATGTTCACGTCAGAAATGATATCGACAATACGACGATTAGTTTCTTCGGGCAAACATTCATCTTTACAGCGATTACCAGCTTCCATGTGGAAAATAGGAACATGAAGACGTTTAGCTGGAATAGCCGAGAGGCAAGAGTTAGTATCCCCCAAAATGAGCAAAGCATCAGGTTTGATTTCGACCATTAGCTTGTAAGAGCAACTAATAATATTACCTACTGTTGATCCAAGATCATCGCCCACCGCGTCCATATATACCTCTGGATCGGCAAGTTTGAGATCTTTAAAAAACACCCCATTAAGGTTGTAATCGTAGTTCTGCCCTGTATGAGCAAGGATAACATCGAAATATTTACGACACTTATTAATAGTAGCCGCAAGACGAATAATCTCTGGACGTGTACCTACAATAATAAGAAGTTTGAGTTTACCATTATCTGTAAACTGAATGTCACTATAATCTATTTTCATTTTATACGGGATCAAAATATGTATCGGGATGATTAGAATCAAAAACCTCATTACACCACATTAGTGTGACAAGTTCATCAGTTTCTGAAAGGTTAACAATGTTATGAGTATAACCGGGAATCATTTCTACTACTTGAATTTTATCGCTAGAAACTTCAAATTTCAGAATTTCTTCTGAGCCTTCTTTACGAAGTTGAATCAAACCACGTCCCTTGACCACCACAAATTTCTCATTTTTAGTATGATGCCAATGTTGACCTTTGGTAACTCCCGGTTTTGAAATGTTAACCGACATCTGACCTGCTGAACCCGTGCGAATAATTTCGGTAAATGAACCACGATCATCTACATTCATCTTCAAATCATATATCATTTTTTCTTTAGGCAAATAGCTTAAATAGGTAGAATACAATTTCTTCTCAAATCCATTCGGAGTAAGATTCGGTATTTCCAAAGTTTTGGGCATCTCTTTGAAGCGATTAAGCATCTCGACAATTTCACCTAATGTAACCTTATAACGTACCGGAACGGCACAATAACGCCCCTTCTCGTCTAGTACAGTTTCTCCTCCATCAAATTCACAGTGATGCTCCTGACCACCAAGTGCAGCAATCATCTCTTCAACAAGATCATCAATATACAGCAACTCTAATTGCATCAATGGATCATTCACTTGAATAGGTAAATCATTTGCTATATTATGACAAAAAGTAGCAACAGCAGAATTATAATTGGGACAACACCATTTACCAAACAGATTTGGAAAACGATAAACGAGTACCTTGGCTTTGTGTTGTGCTCCATACGCAAAAAAAAGTTTCTCGCCTGCTAACTTGCTTCTGCCATAATCACTTTGAGCATACCGACCAATCAACGTTGCTTGAATAGAACTAGAAAGCATTACGGGGCAGGTGTTGCCATATTTCTTTAAAGTATCAAGCAGAGTAGAAGCAAAACCGAAATTACCCTCCATAAACTCTTTCTCATCCTTGGGACGATTGACACCAGCCAAATTAAACACAAAGTCAACTTCGCGACAATACCGTTCAAGTTCCTCGTGTGTAGAATCAATGTCATATTCAAATACTTCATCAATTTTTACAGCATAATTCCGCGCTTTTCCCGTTTTAATATTATTTAGTTGCGCACAAAGGTTCTTACCAACAAATCCTTTAGCACCTGTTACCAATATTTTCATATATTATGTTTTCAGTAGAAATAGGTTCGTATGTACCATCCTTGGCCTCAAAAATCACAGTTCCTGATTCAAGAACCTCTATTCGATGCCAAACTCCAGCTGAAATTTGGATTCCCACACAATCAGAATTAGATTTAAGCAAAAAACGCTCTTTTTCTTTTCCGCTATCATCATAAAATATCTCTTCCGCAGCACCACGAAGTATCAAACATATTTTAGAAGTTTTAAGATGACGATGTATTGGAAGTTGTGTCCCAGGTTCTAAAGCATTAAGCATGCGTCGCGATTGAACACAATCGGAATTACGCAGATCGTAATTTACTCTCAGTATAGATGATTTTACTGCTTCATACGACAAATCATCAAACAGTTTCTTAGTAATAATCATTATTCACTACGAATTTCTCGTTTGGTATCTGTCTCAATCATACCCAAATCTGCTTGAACAAAACGTAAACGCATCAATTGCTCCTTCATACCCTCAATATCCAAACGTACTGTATTATGACTATGATAGTCTTCAATCTTAGAAACTTTCTCATTACCTTCAGTAAAGAACTTATCATAGTTGAGATCACGAGTATCGCAAGGAATACGGTAGTAATCACCCATATCGATGGCCCTCGCCATTTCCTCACGAGTAACGAGCGTTTCATACAACTTCTCACCATGACGTGTTCCAATTACCTTTACCTCTGTCTCACCATATTTAGGGTCAATTTTAGCGTAGGTCTGCTTAAGTGCTTCAGCAAGTACATCGAGCGTAGCTGCCGGAGCCTTTTGTACAAACAAGTCTCCATTTTTACCGTGGGTAAATGCATAAATCACAAGATCAACAGCATCATCTAAAGTCATCATAAAACGAGTCATTTCTGGGTCAGTGATAGTAATGGGCTTACCCTCCATCATCTGCTCCACCCATAGCGGAATTACCGATCCTCGTGATGCCATCACGTTGCCGTAGCGTGTGCAGCATATTGTGGTCTTTGCATCCTCGCCCAGTTCGCGCCCCTTGGCAATAGCAACTTTCTCCATCAAAGCCTTAGAGATACCCATAGCGTTAATCGGGTACGCAGCCTTGTCAGTTGACAATACCACTACGCTTTTCACACCATGCTCAATGGCTGAACATAGAACGTTTTCCGTTCCGATGACATTCGTCCTTGTTGCCTCCAAAGGGAAAAATTCACACGACGGTACCTGCTTGAGTGCAGCAGCCGAAAAAACATAATCCACACCGCCCATTGCTATATCGACCGATAACTTATCACGCACATTGCCGATATAGAACTTCACCTTTGGATTTTGCAAATGGTGACGCATATCATCCTGTTTCTTCTCATCTCGGCTAAAAATGCGAATTTCTTTTATATCGCTATTGAGGAAACGTCGCAACACAGCATTTCCAAACGATCCGGTGCCACCCGTAATCAGCAACACTTTATCTTTAAATACTGACATAATATATAGTTTTTTTAAGAAACCGTTGTTTGTTTCATGTGGGAAAAGTACCTATCCAAATCAATTTGTTGAACAATGCAATACAAGCCTAATACTATTGCATTAATCCAAACTACCATCTGCCAACCGAAAGTTTCATAAAGGAGTCCGACTACTACAAATTTCACGGCAACTGCAATCCCATAGGAATATAATTGTAACTTCATTCGTCCTAAGCCACAAACCATTGTTGAAAGCATTCCTGAATAAATAAATGTACTAGCAAAAACAGCGAATGAAAATGCTACAGGTATCTCCACATTAATCTACCCTTTACCCAACCAAATATTCATAATGAATTGTATACATGGAATCAAGGCAAATTTTAGAATCATAGGCCCCAAAGCAGACAATTTGATAACCCAAAAAAGTTTACATAACCATTTATAATCTTTTTCTTGACAAGCTTTGGTTACTACAGCCCAAGTCGGAGTTTATGCCAATGTTGATACAGTAGCCAAAAACATTACTACACGATAATAAAAAGTGTAATCAGCCGTATAAAGTGGACCATAAAATTTGGTAATCAAGAATTGATCAGTATTCATAATCATGGCGTAGAATATCTGACACATGAAAAACACCATTCCTAAAGATAGTACATTCTTAGTTGCAGTGTAAGTAACAAATCTCAGCGTGGGAATACAGTCACGCATTTTCTTCATAAATACCCATATACCTGCCAACAGTACCGGAACATTTATAATGAGCGCATACACCAAAGTATAGCCTTTAAAGCTTCATTACTATCTGTAAATCAAAATAAAAGTACATATATAAGCATTAATATGCTTGATATAAATGATAATATATTGTTAATATACGAACTTTGCAATGCATAAAACACAGTCTTTACATTAGTAAGAAAGAATGATATTACTATACCTATATAGACACGTGCTGATGACCAAAGCAATGTCTCGTTTGTTATTGTTAATGGAGATATATTGAAAAACCTATTCAGATTTATAATATATAGAAATACCAAGCCTCCGATTAAAAACACGGCAGACAAAACACCAACTGATATAAAACCAGAAGAAATAACACGACGTGCTTCTATGCGGTCGTTGTCCGTGAGAGCCTTTACCAAAAAGTTCCTATGCCATTGCCAATCCCCAAATCAAAATTCATAATCCAAATCAAGACTGAAAGAATCGTAAACCATAGTCCCAACACCTCATTATTGTTAAAATATCATATAAAGGCTAGAGTCATGGCAAAAGACACAAAAATTCCTAAACCTCTTAAAACCATAGCAACGACCGCGTTTTTTGCTATTATGCGTTCGTTGGTATTCAGCCTCCTATTTATGCTACTAAACTTCATAATTAAGCAAAAACGCAAGTTTTTCTCCGAATTCTTTATCTAGCCTCTTTAAGATTTCAGTTGTACTTTTAGGATTATATACAGCCTCCACAACTGCTTTTGCTATTTTATCAGGCTCTTGTTTTGAGTAAAATGTTATAGTGGGGCTTACAGCTGATTGCTTGATAGCCGGAATATCAATACTTACCACATTGAGTCCATTAGCCATATACATTAATACCTTTGAAGGAAACGAGGTAGCGTTGAACTTGGCTGTAGGCTCTTAGGTACTTAATCCTATTCTACAATTTTGTACGAAATGGTTAAATTCAGAGCCACGCTTTACTCCCTCAAAAATTGCCTTACCGTTACCTTGAGCATTTGCTTCCTCTATGATTGAACATATATGGTCAATTTCCTCTTGACTTCCAAATCCAAGCACATGAACAGTATAATCTTTAGGTAAAAACACTCCTGCCGTTGCACCTCCTTTACGAGAGTCCAAAGTACCTGCATATACAACATTTATACAATCATTAGTTAAGAATGCTGCACTATATGAATGTTCTATTTTGTAAATACCTAAGCATACACATGAAGGTTTATTATCGATATTAATCAGATTACCAAGATAGCCCGTAGAAAATATAAAACCGTCTGCCAATTTAAAGAAATCTAATTCCCTTTGCTTTTGTCGATTATCATTGATTACATCAGAATAGATTTCACATACTTGAATAATCAAATGATTTTTTTCCGGGAAATAAGTTTTTTATAGCATCAATATACACCAATGAATGATAGAGAATAACCGTGTCCCCATCATTTATATGGTCGTCAAGGAATTGAAATAATGACTTTTTACGTTTATATGCATAATGCAACCATTTTGGAAAATTAGTTTTTGCTACTTTACCAAAACAAGGTTTAAACACAACTTTACGACCATCATTTAAGACAACTTTCTTTTCAATATGAGAAGCAACATCAGAAGCACAAGAAAGAATATTGCATTGAAAGCCTTCTCGTTGTATCACTTCACTTACATAATCCATCATAGTAACAGCCGCTGGTGAAACACTACGAGGCTCATCCTTTAAATCATAATGTCCTATATAATAGATTGCAGACATAACATATAGCTTTTTTAACTAACTTCTCTTTATCACTATCCCAATCAAAAGATAATTATATGGGGGACACAGGAAAGCAAGTAAATCAACATATAGAATTGATGATAATCCTTTCTTTATTTCTTCCTTAACTCTGCTACTACATTTTTTATAAAAAGTATCCAACCTACACAAACAGCACCAACCATACAAACAATACCTATCAATAGTATCACTTTCTTTGGTTTTGATGCCCGAATAGGAATCGTTGCAGGTTCGACTACCGTATAAACCGGAGTAATCTCCTGTACCTTTGCTTCAGCCATCTGCAATTGCTGCGCCACACTTGTATAAACCTGATAGGCAAGGTTCATCTCGTTCTCTAAACGTACCTGTTCAGCACGGTAACTCTGAAGAATTATATTCTTGTTAGCATCGGCAAACTTTGCATAATTCTCTTGAGCTATTTCATATTCTTTCTTCTTCCGTTCAAAAAGTCCCTTCTGGAATTCAAAGTCTTGACGAGCTTTATTTGTGCGGTAATTTGTGACATAATTTTGCAAACGGCACATCACACTGTCTGTTAAACAGGCAGCAATACGGGCATCCTGCATCGTAACAGACAAAGTAGTAAGTCCTGTCTTCTTGTCAACAGAAACGCTGATACTATTACTCAGAAGTTTTGTAATAGAGGATTCTCTTACTGTTAAATGAAAAGGGTCCAACTGCATTCCTTCTTTTTCTTCTTCATCCTTATACAAAGAAACGACCCACCCAAGAACCTTAAAAGGAGCAGAAGTTATCACACTCCACCACGGAGAACGTTGATACTCGTCCAAATAACAATAAAGTGTAGTATCTATTTTCCCCTCTAGGTCTTTCACTGGAATATTGAAAAGACCAGTAATAAAGGGAGTAGAACTCACAATATCGGGATACAAATCAGGATAGATAGCATCAGCACCAGAAGAAGTATTTATATTAAATCCTGCCATGGCAGCAAGAGAAGACAATCCTCCCCCACTCTTTCCATCCGACAACTCCGGAGCAATTGTAGCTGTAGCTGTATATTCTTTCGGAATACTGAAAGCAATCACCAGTCCCACAATCACTGCATAGCCGCAACACTTCAATATCCACTTGCGCTCTGCCCAGACCTTCAAGGCAAGCTCAAGCAAATCAATCTCCTCTTCCTGTGGATGTTTATTCTGTTGTCCGTCATTCATATCAGCATCCTTTCTTTTTATATCTTCCACTTATTTATTATTTAAAAGCATTAGTCAACGTAGCCACCATCGCCGCAATCGTCGCAGTCATGGAGCTCATCCCCATAATCTCGGAAAGCTGGAGACGCTTCCTCTCAGACTTCGTGGGAACCACAATCTCACAACCCGGCTGGATTAAATCACTGTCACTCTTCTTAGCACGGGCTACCGTACCATTCAGATAAATGATGTATGCTTTCTTCTTTTTCGCATTTTCGCCATAACCACCTGCCATATTGATATAATGTTTCAGCTTGGCATCTTTCTCCCAGGTTACTGTATTAGGATACATCACTGAACCGCTGATCTTCACCGTATTGACGTATTCAGGAATATAAACGATATCTCCCTCACGCAGGACAATGTCATAGTCACTTCCCGGATTAAACAGAGCCTTTTCCATATCGATGCCTACTGCGTAAGTCTCAGAGATGGCAAGCTTGTCCACAGAGATGCTATCCTTCCCCTCACCACTCTGAGCTATGCGAAGTACATCCGTCTCACGCCGACGTTCCTCATCATTGCGCTTACGAATCAAACGTCCCCCCTTTATATATGCCGCCGGAGTAATTCCGCCTGCACGACCTATCACATCACTCAGACGTTCATTCTTCTTCAACAACGAATAGCTGCCGCTGAAAAGCACCTCACCCGCAACCGTCACCATGCGCTGAACTTGGTAGGCAGGACTGCGACGAACCTGGACTACATCGAAAGGTTGCAGGTAGAAACTACCGGCATCCGTCAGAAGACCGTCCTTGATGTCAAAGGTGAATGTCTCCGCAAGCTTGCTGCTGTAGGCAGTACTCTTGGGATCCTTGATGCGGCGCGTCACGCTCACACAGGTAGTGGCGGCAGCCTCGGTAAGACCTCCCGCCTGGACAATCATATCCTCTATCGTTAAGTTATCGGAGTACAGGAAAGTACCGGGATTGAGCACCTCACCATAAATGGAGACCGTCTCGCTCTCCTTCAAGTCATGGATACCGGGAACATACAGATGGTCGTTCTTCTGAAGGGGTATATCAGAAACCGTACCGTTCATGATACCCTCCAGATCAACGGCAACCATTTCGTGCGTAAGATCTTCACGCTCACGGTCCAGAAGGACCCGGGCAAGGAAAGCATCTCCCCGGAGTCCCTCAGCCTTCTTTATCAGCTGCTTCACCGTATTCACCTCACCGTCCAACTGATAAAGCCCCGGACGATAGACGGCACCACTGACCTCAACCTTGTTCTCAAAACGGTCGAGTACGGCGTCAACCGTCATTAAGTCACCGTCGTCTAAACGGAATACGGAATAGTCCATCTCATCCACATTATATACTTGATGTTCACGTCCGCTTTTACGGATGATGCGTACAGCCTTCTTATAGGCATCTCCCATAAAGCCACCCGCATACTTCAGTAAGGAAGCAACCGTCTCGGCAGGCTTCATTTCATAATACATGGGACGTTTCACCTTACCTACTATCTCGACCAACGACTGGTAGGGACTCACGATAATCACATCGCCCTCCTGCAGACGGACATCGTCATTCATCTTGCCCTGCATGATGAACTCATAGACGTCCAAATGCTCTATCGTCTCTCCGTTACGAACCAGACGGATGTCACGCAAGCTACCGATATTATTCACACCACCGGCACGGTACAAGGCATGGAAAACCGTAGAAAAGGCCGAAAGTGTATAAGTACCCGGCACCGTGACCTCACCCATAATATGAATCTGAATGGTACGTATATCGCCTAAAGTCAGACGGATCTGTGAATTGGGATCCCCCCCTCCGATACCGGAATAGATCTTGGACAGTTCCCGTTGCAGATAAGCGTTGGCTTCTTTAACAGTCATGCCGTTCAGATAAACGGGACCGAGATCTTTCACCTGGATACTACCCTCGGGACTGATGGTCTGGCGGATGGTATTCTCGGAAGCTCCCCAAATATCTATGATCACCTCGTCACCGGGCCCCAGCCGATAATTTGCCGGAGTAGCCAGATTCACACTAGGTTCAAAGGAGAGATTACGGTTCTGGAACAGATTATGACCGAAAATCTGTATGCCGGCAGCCTCAGGGGCGGACTGGCTTTCAAGTCTCTCATCAACAACCGCTTTCTGGTCATCCAGTTCGGCAGCCTCGTAGGATTCTCCCACAGCAACCGAACGCTTGCGCATCTGTGAGGGAGCTTCAGAACCCGGGACAGCAACACCCGAGTTCTCATATTTATCCTTGATGCGGAGCACCTGTTCGCGGGTCACACCACGGCGCAACAGTTCGGCAGTCATCTGCTTCTGAGATTTTCCGGCTGCCTGTGCTTGTTTCACATATTCAACCACTTGCTCGTCGGACATGCGCTGGGCATAGGCAGAACCGAAGAAAATAAAAAGACATAAAATCAGAAATAAGATTCGACGCATAATTTAATGTTTGTTAGATTCTTATATGTCACACACTGAAAAAATCAAACTAATCCGGGAAGGTGGAACCAAAGGTGATTTATATTTATTACTTCGCGTAGTAATGAAAGAGTTAGTACCACGCTTCCCGGATATTCAATAGATATTGGGCATCTACTAAAGGGGGTATAACCCACTTTGAGTTATATTTTTAATCAAATAATAAGTTATTTTACTATATTCATTGGCAGAAATGCCATATAATCCGTTTCTCTGGAGGCTATTTTTCGTAATACAATGCGTGGAATCCTTTTCACTCATTACATGAATATATCACTTGTATGTTTAGCTCTATATGTCTTTAACTTTTCCCGTGTCTCTTACATTCTCCACTCCATTTTTTTTTGCCTTGCGAGAAAACTTTCACCTGTTTTAGTCCTCAAGATATTCCCACGGATAGGGATTGTCAACTACATTCCGGAATTCCTCGACAGCTTCCTGCTGTTCGGCAGTGAGCGATGCGGAGTCCCAGGAAGAAATAATCTTCCGGGCTTCGTCGACCAGGAGCTCATCGAACACTTCTCCATAACAGGCAGTAAGCAGACGGAGTTTCAACAGCGAAGCGGGAAGGGTATCAAGGAGATTCCAACAACGGTTTAATATCTCCTGGAGGTGATCCTGCTTCTCGCCATGGTCAATGAACGATGCGTTATAACCCATCAAGAGAGCAAGACAGACGTTTGCCTGTTCTTCCGTAGTAGTACCTCGAGCACTGGAACCATACAAAGCCGCAGTCAAGCGGTAAACCTCACCGTTGCGGCGGGAAAGGTCATCACTATAGATAGGACTACCGTCCATACCTAAATACATCAGTTCGTGCGCAGCACGCTGGAGATTAATTGCTTCTTCGAAAAGGGAGGAGGACATTTTTTGAATTATGAATTGTAAACTATGAGTTGTAAATTATGAATTATAATTCAGCCGATCACTTCTATAAGGTCCGGATGGATGGTAGCCATGGCAACAGCAATGACACCTTGTATCTCTATAACCACACGACGGTCACGTGCACCCTTTACTTTCAGAAAAATACCCTCCTGACCTGCAAAGTCACCACCCGTAATACGGACTCTAGTTCCTTTCGACAGATTCAACTCTTCGGGCTGGAAATAAAGCAAATGGTCGTTATAGGTTCCGGCAACGGCGATGAAGCGCTGCATCTCATGGTCGGGAATAATTATCTTCTGACCACTGCGAGTATCGGTTATATATTGCAAATAAGTAATTTGAGACTTAACACGCTGTACGTCGGAAGGACGTGCATGGACAAAAACCAGATTACGGATGACGGGAACCAAAGTACGGACTTTCTTACCCTTACGGATACTTACCTTATATTGCATGGGGACAAAACAGCCGAGGTTCTCCTTCTCGAGAAGATGCACCGCATCAAGCTCCCTGCGGTATGTGGCACGCATGGCATGCCAGACTTCAACCTCGTTATCCGTTTCCATTTTCGTTGTTTTGTTCACAAAAGAGTGTTCCTCTGGGGCTTTGAACCCTTGGTATACACCTGGTATTCAATCATTTGCGAGCACCTTATGTAAAATACAGCAAGCATTGTGCCCTTCTTGCCAACAGTTTTTTTGCAGTTCGTCATTACCTTCTGGTAAGAGACTATAAACGAACGGATTACAAACAAAAAGCGTTTTTTAAACGTTCGTTTAATGGACGCAAAGATAAGACTGTTTTTTATATCCTCAAAATGTTTAATAAAAATATTTTGGAAAACCCATCGTATATCAGTTTAATCTACAGTAATTCAGTATATTAAGCATCTTATTTAATATTTAAAATTTCCATTCCCTTTTATTAACTCATTCCCTATTTCATTTCCTGAAATTTGACGTCCATTAAACGAACGTTTAAAAAACACTTCCAAATCAAAGTCATTTCCATTTATATATCAACG